>CBHWBX010000044.1:0-15452 GCA_966111935.1 uncultured Gemmatimonadaceae bacterium | reverse complement strand
CATCTCGCGTGTCCGTGTTCGACTCGTCTCGAGCTCGGAGTGCGACTGATTGAGGAGGCGCGCGGTCACGACGAAGATCGCCAGTGCCGCGGCCGTCAACGCGACTGCGACGGAGGCGACGATGAGGGGATACCGGCCATTCAAGAAGTCGAATAGCCTTGCGATACTGAAACCGAAGACGAGCGGCAGCGCCGCGGTGGGCAGAGCCATACGCCGCAACAGCATTCCGCCCGGCCCGTTCGAGAGCGCGATATCCGCGATGCCGCCCCCCGGCTGGGTGAGCAGCAGCCCGATCGATACGCTGAAAAGGCCGACGGCGGTGGGGATCGGCATCGCGGGGACCGGCACGTCCGGCTCGCCGTACAACATCCCCGCGCCGAGCATCTGCCCGGCGAGTCCCACGAGGCTGATGAGAGCGGCCGCGATGAGCAACCATTCCACTGCCCGTATCGGCGGCGCCTGCGGTCGTACGTCGAACAGCGCGACGGCGGTGCCAAGGCACACGAGCGCGAGCGCGGTCGGCGGCGACGGACGACCCGGATACGGTCCGAGCGTCGTGTTCAACCAGAGACGGTCGATTCCGAGATCGACGCGAAAGGCGTATTCCGCGACCGTCAGCGCGCCGAGCGTCGCGACGAGCAAGGCCGCCAGGATGGCGAAGCGGCGCGCGATGTCCCCGGAATCGCGATTCATTCGCACCAACGCCGCGGCGCCGAGTGCGAGGAGCGCCGCGGCCGTGTTTGGCGTCATCGCGGGTTGGTCCGGCGCGAGCGTATACAGCGCGGGCCAACCAACGGCCCAGCCCAGCAGTCCCAGTGCTCCGAGGGTCGCGCCGGCGACGCACAGCCCACGTCCCGCGGCCGTGACGCGCTCCGCGCGACGGTTGACCGCCATCGCTGCGCTCCTGGTTACACCGATTCACGCCGCCTTCCGGTGCCGCGGCTGACCCAATCGAACGGTCTATCCACGCGCTCGCCGTGTCGATGGAGCCTAGGTCCAACCCAACGCATCAGCGCGCAGTCGGATCCTTCCGCGATCACCGCTTGAGCAACTCGGCGTAGACGTCGGCGGCGCGCGCGTCGCCCGTCTGTCCAAGCCAGAAGATCGCTTCGCGTCGTGTGACCGGACGTCTCGCCGTGCGCGCGAGATCGATGAGCTCGGGAACGCTCTCGCTCTTCGGGCGTTGTGAGAGAACGAATACGGCCTGCTTCCGCATCTCGTCATCGTCGGACGCGGGTGTTTCGTCGGTGAGGCCGAGATGATCGGTGACGCCGATCGCCAGCCAGGTGAGCGCGGCGCGACGCACGCCGAGCGGACGATCACCGTCGCGCGCGACGCGCAGGAGCGGCGTCCACGGATCGACGCCCTCGGCGAGCGCGAGGGGGAGCATCGCTTCCGTCGCCACACGCACCGAGCCATTGGCGGCCAGCTCTTCGAGCCAACGGCTCGCGTCGGCCGAGCTCACGCTGATCGTGCGTTGATTCGCCGTCGACGGGGGAAGGGGACCGACGAAGACGCGGAGGCGCGTGATCTCGCCGCCGATCACCGTCGCCGCGACGCGCGCCGGCCCGTGAAAGCAGGAGCGCTCGTACCAGCCGCGCCGGTCACCGCGCGCGTTGTCGGAGTACCAGGTCGAGCGGCCGAACAGATTCCCAATGTAGGACTCGCCGTCGCCGCAGACGTTCGGCCGACTCGGGTATACGATCTGTACGACGCCGTCAGTCGACGTGCCGCGCGCGCCGAGCGACTGCGCGCTGGCGCTCGAGGCGGCGCGCGCGACGACCGCCGCGGCGATTCCGGATAGACGCATGATGACCTCGCGGTCAGCGGACGAGAATGTCCCTGAAGAACTGAATCGCTTTCGGGTCCTTGCTCTGGCCGAGCCAGAACATGGCCTGCTTGCGGACGCGCGTGTCGCGATCGTGCCGTGCGATGTCGATCAGCTTCGTCACGGCCGCGTCGTCGCGGCGCTGCGAAAGCACGAAGGTGTAGTGTTCGCGCAGCGCCGATGGTTTGATCGCGGCGTCGAGGTTCACGAGCTCTCGCGTCGGGCTGTCGCCCTGGCTGAGCCAGAAGAGCGCCTGCTTGCGCGCCTCGAGCGTCGCCGACTCGTCGGGGACGATTCGCGCGAGGTCGGCGGTGACGTCGGCGTCGGCGAATGCGGCGGCGCTGACCGCATCGCCGGCGTTCCGGCCGCCGTCGGTGCGCGCGACGCCGAGCAGATACCGCGCGGCCTCGAGCGCCGGCACTTCGCCGAGATCGACGTCGCTCGCGGCGCGCGCGGACCGACAGGCGATGCACGTCCGAATGCTCACCGTCTGCCCGTCTGCGCGGCCGAGCCGTACGCGCACCGGTCCTTCGATGCAGGTGTAGCTGCGTCCCATGTCTCGGCCGCGATCGGTCGTCCAGACGCTGCCGCGACCGTCGCCACAGACACCGCGGCGCGTCGCGAAGTGGAGCTCCACCGTTCCGTCACGCACGGCACCGACGCGCTGCGCGATCGACTGCGCGCCGGCGCGCTGCGTGGCGACCACGGCGACGATTGCCCCGAGCCACCACGCGCGCATGTTCACCCCTTGATCAGGTCGCGGAGGAACTGCTTCACGCGCGGGTCGTTCTTCTGACCGAGCCAGAAGAGCGCTTCCTTGCGGTTCTCGATCTTCGGATCGCTCTTCGCGATCTCCATGAGCTTGTCGACGACCGCCGGCTCGCGCCGCTGGCTGTAGACGAAGATCACCTGCTTCTGAATTTCCTGATCGTCCTTCGCGCCGTCGTAGATCGACTGGAGCCCGGCCAGATCGATCGCCCGCGACTGCGACAGCCAGAAGATCGCGTCCTTGCGAATGTCGACGTCGAAGCCGCGATCCTTCGCGATGTCGACGAGCCAGGCCGCGGCCTCGGGCGACGGATGCTGCGCGACCGAGAAGGTGATCTTCTTGCGCAGATCGATGTTGTTCGACTTCCGGAAGAGCGCCTTGAAGTAGTCGAGGTCGACGATGCGCGCCTGGCCGAGCCAGAAGATCGCTTCCTCGCGCAGCTCCTCGGGGAACTTCTCGTTCTCGGCGGCGCGCCGCAGCGCGGCACGCGCCCGCTCGTCGCGCGACTGCTGCGAGAGCGCGAAGATCGCCTTCTTGCGAATCTCCTCGTCGGTGCTCTGGAACAGCACCGAGTCGAGCGCCGGGATCGCCACCTCGGAGCGCGTCTGCGAGAGCCAGAAGATCGCCTCACCGCGGACGTCGTTGCTCGGATCGGTGCGTGCGACATCGAGGAGCGTCGCGGCGACGTCGTTGCCGCGCTTCTGCGAGATCAGGAACAGCGCCTTCTTGCGAATCTCGACCTTGCACGGGTCGCGCTGCTTCAGGACGTCCTTGAGGATCGGAATCGCATCCTCGGAGTTCATCTGCAGCAGGCCGTCCATCGCGGCCATGCGGATCTCCTCGTCCGCGGCCGAGCCGCCGCACGACTTCTGCTGGCTCAGTCCGCGCGCCTGCCGCGCGACGTCGCTCGCCGCGTTGGCGTCGCCGAGGCTCGCCTGCGCGGAGCGAATGGTGCCGCGGAGAGCGCGGGCATCGGCCATCGTTCCGGCACGCGGATAGCTCTTCTCGAGCCGATCGATCGCGTCGAGCGCGTCGTCGAGATCGCGCGAGTTGCGCCGATCCGTCCCGAGCCGATGGAGCGACCAGGCGCGCCAGTAGAGGGCGTCGCTGGCAACCTCCGACTGCGGATACTTGTCGGCCACTTCCTTGAGCAGGTTCGCGGCGCGGCGATAATCGCCGTCGGTGATCGCCTGCCGGGCGAGTCGATAGAGCGAATCCGCGGGCTCTTCGACCGGAATCGCCAGAACGCCGGCGGCGCGTCCCACGCGCGGCCTCTGCGCCGCGCCCTCGGCCGCGGGCAGGGCGACGAACGCCAGCACGGCAAAAAGAATGACTCGAATGCTCTTCATCGTTGATTCCTCAGGTACCCGCCGCGACGCCGCGGCCGGGATTCGTGCTGCGCAGCTTGGTCATGACGCCGCGCTTGTTGATCGTTTGCTCGATGAGATCCAGCTCGTCGTCGTTCACGACGCCGCGCGTGGTGTACTGCACGATCTGCGAGATCACGAGATCGAGGTCGCCGAGGAGCCGCTTCATCACCGGATCGTCCGACGCCTGCGACGACTCGAGGAGCCGCGTGGTGCTGAGCAGCTCACGCGACCAGCGGGCGAGCTGCGCATCCATCTCGCCGCGCTTGGCGCCGGTACGGAACGCCGTGATCATCGCTTCGCTCCCCGCCAGGTGCTGCATCACCACGAGGTGATAGGCGAGGTTGGCGTCGCCGGCCGGCCGGCGGTCGGTCGCGGACTTGCGCGGACTCGCCGCGGCAAGCTCGCGAACCCGACGATCGGTCTTCGTCGTCTCGGTGCGCAGGGCGTCGATCAGCGAGTCGCGCGACGATGGCGCCGCGGCAACCGCCGTCGGCGTCGGCGCGGGAACCGCGTCGGTCGGACGGGACGCGCTGTCGATCGGCGCCTTGGCGACGACCGCCGGGCGAACGGCCGTCCGGTCGATCGACCGTCCGATCGTGATCCCCACGGCCAGAATCGCCGCGGCGGCAACCCCGATCGACGTCCAGCGCACCGCCGGCGAGATCCGCCGCACCGGCGGCGCCGCGGCTGCACGTCGCTCGGCACGCGCGGCGGCGATGCGATTCCACATCTCCTCCCGCGGCACCTCGCGCGGCGCGTTGTAGTCGCGCACGCCCTGAATGAGCAGCTCGTCCATCTGATCGTCGTTCATGCGATGTGATCTCCAGCGAATGCGGCCAGGGCGATGCGAAGCTTGGCCCTGGCGTCGAACAGCCGAGCCTTCGAGGTGCCCACCGGAATGCCGAGCGTTCCGGCGATCTCCTCGTGGGTGTAGCCCTCGACGTCGTGCATCAGGAACACGGGGCGAAGCTTTTCGGACAGGGCATCGACCGCGGCGTGGAGTCGGGTCTTGAGATCGGCGGGGAAGCCGCGTTGCTCGACCGCGATCGCCGGCGCGTCGTCGATGTTTTCGGTACGTCCGTGAATGCGTTTCACCTTCCGCAGTCCGTTCAGCGCCACCGAAACGCCGATGGTATGCAACCAGGTCGCGAGCGACGAATCGCCGCGGTACTGGTCGAGCCGTTCGAAGGCGCGGATGAAGGTTTCCTGGGTGAAGTCGGCCGCGAGATCGCCGTCGCCGGCCATCCGGTGCATGAGCCGATAGATCCGCTCGACGTGCGCGTCGTACAGCGCACGCTCGGCGAGCGGATCGCCGGTCAGGCATCGATTGACGAGTTGGCGGTCGAGAAGCCGGGGATTCTGTGTCACGTCGTTCTTGAAGCGAGTCCGTAGGCCTACGGGGTCCGGAACCGCATTAGAGACACGGGAGGGGGCGGAATGGTTGGGTCTTGGTTGGTCCCAGACCTAGAGCGCCGCCACCATCTCCTCGATGATCTGCCTGACCGGCTTCACCTCATGGATCCCGGCCACGCTCTTTCCAGCCTGCCAATATTCTTTGGATCCCGTGGACGCCGAGAGCGTCGAGTCCTTGAGGCGGCGCAGGGAAGTGAGGGCGTAGTAGCTCCGCATCCATTTCTTCATCTTCGGATGCCGCAGCATGTACCGCGCGACCGGACCGGCACGGGTCCCAAGGTGGCGGACGTATTCATTGTTGATCACCGCGACCGGCACCCCGGTCAGCCGTTCCGTCAGGACGATGTCCTTCGACTCGGCATCGACGATCGCCTGCTTGTAATCCTGGTGCGCCTTGCATTCGGTGGTCGCGATGAACCGCGTTCCCATCTGCACGCCGGCGTACCCGAGGTCCATCATCCGGCGGAAGGTCTGCGGATCGCCGACGCCACCGGCGCAGATGATTGGGAGGCCAAATGGCCGCAGCTCGTCGAGCAGCGCTTCCGGTGACCGGCCACCGGCATGACCGCCGGCGACGTTGTTCACGGCGATCAGTCCATGGACGCCGCCGTCGACCGCCTTCTTCGCCCACTTCGCTTCGGTGACGTCGTGGTAGACGATGCCGCCGAACGGAGCCGTCTTCTCGACGACCCAGCGCGGGTTCCCGAGCGACGTCACGAAGAACCGGACACCCTCCTCGAGCGCGATGTCGATCCATCGTTCGACCCGTTCGCGATACATCTGGGACGACTGCTCGATGAGGGCGTTCATGCCAAAAGGGCGTGGGGTGATTCGCTTGATCATCCGCAGCCCTTCTCGGAAGTCATGGCCGAACACATACGTCATCGAGACCGGCTGGACGACGCCCATCGCCCCGGCGTCGGACGCGGCGGCGACGAGCTCGGGGTTGGAGCAGGGGTACATCGCTCCACAGATGATCGGGTAATCCACGCCGACCTGGGTCGTGAATGGCGTCTCGATGCGCGACGGGCTCATGTCGAAAACTTGGTGATAAAGAAGGTTATTACCTGTGCCGTAAGCACAGATTGATCAATGAATAGCAGCGATATCACAAATCGTATGACAGGCTGTTCACGTGGCGATTTCGCTCGACGCCGACGACCCCAACGCAATCTACCGCATGAAAAACGGGGCGGCTCGGCAATGCGCCGAACCGCCCCGCGTTTTTACCGCATCCCTCGCCGGTACCGACTACTGGACCGACGGGAGGTGCGTACCGTACTTCGTGTTGATCGCGGTGATCAGCTCGTTCGCGATCAACACGTGCGCCGCAGCCGACGGGTGGACGCCGTCGAGCGAGAAGTACTGCCCAAATGGCGCGGTCGTGCTGGCCAGATTCGGGAACGGTGGGATCTTCGTCGGGTCCGCCCGGAGCGTGCCGAACGTGCCGTTCGGGTCGTAGTAGGCGAACCCGATGCTGTCCGCCTTCGCCTTGATGTAGGCGTTGTACCCGTTCACCGTTGCTGACACTGCCGCCTGCTCGGCGATGTCGAGAACCCCGGCGTCGCCCGGATCGCTCGCGCCGCCGCCCGCCACCTTCTGGCAGAAGATCTGGCCGTTCGCCGGCGCGCCCGGACGATTCTTGATCGCCGCAATCGCGTTGAACGCGATCAGCGCACCCTGATTGGCTCCTGCGCAGGTAATCGGATCAACGGTTACCGGGCGTCCCGCAACCTGGCTCGCCGCGGCCAGCGCGGCCGGACCCGACGTCGGGTTCGTGAACACGGCGACCGGGATCAGGATCGGAACGAGGGAAACCTGGACGACGCCGATCAGCACGCCCTTGAGACCCGGCGCGCCGGCCGTCAGCGCGTTAATGTCCTTCGCGTAGTTGGACACGAAGGTCGGAACCGGCGTGGCGCCGGCCGGGAATCCGCTCGTCGCAGGACCGAGGACGTCGTTGTTGCCGACCCAAACGGTCGCGAACGTCGGACGGTTGTCGAGCGCCTTCTGGACCATCGTCTCGCCGCCGAGGAACAGCTGGACGAGCGGGTTCGTCGGGCCCTGCGCGCCAGGCGTACCCCCAGGCGAGACAGGATCGAGCGAGGTGATGCCGGGAACGGCGACGTTGTTCGTCAGGGCCGTGACCGACGCCGGCGACCGGAGCTGGCAGGTCGTCGGTGTCGACGTCGCGCCGCCGACGCGTGCCTGCGTGAGCAGGTTGCTCACCGGCGGGGGGCAGCCGACGCCGGCGAGGGCCGGATAAGCGAACCGGGTGTTCATCGCCTTCGCGACGAGGAGCGCATAGCTCTGCTTCTGCGTCGAGTCGTTGATGCCGCCCGACTGCCAGCCGGCGGTGATGCTGTTCCCGAGCGCGACGTAGCTCTGGAAGATCGGATCATTGGCGGTCGGGCCGAGGATCGCGTCGTCGGCGTGACAGGCGGAGGCGACGGCCGCGACCGCGCCCAGCAGGAGCGCGCCGCGAGCAACTTTATGCGTGCGAGACATCTATTGGTCTCCTGGGTGGGTTAGTAGGAAGCCTTGATCGTGAGCGAGAACACGTTCGCCGAGAGGTCGAACACGCCGGTGTTGAGCTGCGCGGCGGTGGCATTCGTGTTCAGCTTGTCCGAGCGCTCGGAGATGCGTCCACGGGCGCCGCCCGTATAGATGTGCGCGTAGCCTGCGTCGACCGACCAGTTTTTCACCACCGGGATGCCGAGGCCGAACGTCCAGTAGAGGCGGTCCTGTTCCGGCAGCAGCGGGGTGACGGTCTCCGGCGGCGCCGCGCTCGCGACGCCCGTGAACCCGCCACGGATCTTCCAGCCGTCCTTCGCGGTCGTGTACTCGGCGCCGAGGCGAATCGCCGACGAGTTGTTGTAGTTCTCGATCAGGTTGCGGCTGTTGACGCTGGCCGGCCCGTTGAACTGCACCGGGAGGATGTCGAACCGCTTCCAGCCGACCCACGCATAGTCCATCTCGAGCAGCCAGTTCTTGATGCCGTCATAGGCGAAGCCGGCCTGAACCTGCGCCGGATGCGTGATCTTCGTGCTCGCCGTCTGCGGCACGAGCGCGCCGCTCGTGAACTGCGAGGCGACGATCGCGTCGACCGGGGTGCCTGCGGTGAACGGCGGCGTGAGAGTGCCGCCGACGATCAGATTGGTCGGCACCTGGGTGAACGTCGCGTCGGCGTCGTCGTACTTGAACTCGAGCGGCGACAGGAAGCGCGCGCCGAACATCCAGTGCTCGTAGAACTTGCCGGCGATGCCGATCTGCGCGCCGAACGCGTTCGCGCTGCCCTTCAACCGCGCGCGTGCGAACTCGGTCCCAGTCGCAATGCCGAGCTGCCCGAAGGTGGTAGTGCCCGACGCCGGCAAGCCCGAGAGATCGATGCTCTGAATCAGCTCGACGCTCGAGTGTCCCCAGATCGGACCGCCACCGATCGACCAGTTGTCATTGATCTGGTAGGCGACATTCGGCTGCACGTACACCGTCGCCAGCGACGCCTTGAGGGCGGAGAAGCGCCCCGGGAAGTCGTCGTGCCACTGCGACGTCAGGCCATACGGGACGTAGACGCCGACGCCGTAGGCGAGCTTGCTCTTGTCCTTGTGATAGTTCACGAAGAAGTGCGGGACCCACTGGGTCGGCACGTTGGCGTCGAACTTCCGGAAGGTCGTGTCCTGCGTGAAGCTGCCGTCGATCGCGATCGCGGCGACGCCGCCGCTCACGCTGAGTCCGTTCAGCAACGTCGTGGCCGCGGGATTCCAGAAGATCGCGGAGGCGTCCTTGCAGGGCGATGCAGTCGTGGCGAAGCCACGCGACAAGGCGCACGATCCGATCTCGTTCAGACCGAACGCCTGGGCTTTGGCAATGGTGGGAAGAGAGAGGGCCGTGATAGCGAGCAACAACCGTGTCGCACGGTGGACCTTCATGTCCATCCTCCTGTAGAAGCGCGAGCGAAGATGCGCTCGCTGCAATGGTGTCGACGCGAGCATCGTTGCCGCTCGTCGACAGTCCCCAAAGTGAGTGTTACGCCGCCGTCACCCGGCCTTCGGGGGAGAGCAATATAGGACCTGCCTCGTGTGTAAGGCGATGGGGCGTGCTTTGGGTCCGATGCGTCAGGGATTGATGACGACGCTCACGTACCCACGGACCTGCTTACGGAAGGGTTCGTCAATCGATTCGCCAATTCCGTACACGAGCCGTGTGTTCGGCACACCCGCGACGGGAATCGCGCTGACCGCCAGCGACCCCTCGGCCCCGTACACCCGATGCCAGCCGGCGAAGCGGCCGCTGTCCGATGCGGAGCCCGACCAGAAGTACAGGTTCAGCGGTTGGGTGTGGAGGGTGACGCGGTAGCTGAACGCCGACGTCCCGATGCCGACGCCCGCCGGCAGCACCGGCATGACGATCCGCTGTGTGAGGAGCAGGCGGTCGATGAGGTCGGACGGGCTGCCGCCGAGCGCCATTCGCTCGAACAGTGGGGCGTCGTTCGACGTCCGGCCGTAGCTCGCGGCGAGTGAGAACGGCACCGGCAAAAACCCCGATGCGCTGATGCCGCCCGAGGCGACCCCGCGCGAAAAGCCTTGACCGTATGATCGGCCGAGCGTGACGTTCCCGGCGAGCGTTTCCGACAGACTCGAGGCCGGGCCGAAACGCTGAAGCCACCCGAAGCCGAGGTCGCCGACGCCGAAGGTGCGCGACGTCGACGAATCGGAGATTCGCGACGCGCTGACGCCGAGCCGGTAGCGCGCCGACCAGCTCTCGTACGCACGCGATCCGTCGACGCCGGCGATCCCGCCCTGCATCGATACGTCGAGGGGAACGGGAAGGGCGAGGTCGGCGCGCGATTCACTGAGCTTCTGCGCCGCCGCGAACAGCTCGAGGCGAATGAACGGCCGCATTCCGCGCCAACTGGCGTCGAGCGACGCGCCGTGCCATTGCGAGAGATCACCGGCCGCGCCCTTGGCGATGATCTCGCTGCGGCCGACGACGTCGGTGCTCCACAGTGCGAGGGTGCCGGCGTAGCCGTCGGCGTCGGCATGCGGGAGCGGTGCCCAGCGAAAGAGACGATTACCCAGCCCATAGCGACGGGGCGGCGACACCGGGCTGGTCGCGAACGGCGGCGCGTCGACCGGTGGACGCTCGGCGGCCGGCACGAGCAGCGGGTCGACGGCGACGTCGGGAATCGAGGCGATGGTGCGCACGGGAATCCGCCGCAGATCGTAGCCGCGCGAATGCAGCGACAGGAACCAGATCGCGCTGTCGCGTGGCGACGGCTCCGGGGCGACCGCCGCGCCAGTCACGGCGGTGAGCCGGACCGTCGTCGCCGTATTCAAGTTATGTAATTTTACTTCTGGAGTGCCGTCGCTGTCGTCGGTGAGGACGAGCGCGTCGGCGCCGGCCCAGGCGGCGTCGTAGGCGTTGCCGCGGAAATCGAGCTCGCGCTGCGCGCCGGTCGCGCGATCGACGACGAGCATGCGCCAGCGTCCGGCTTCGTTCATCGAGACGGCGAACCGCGCGCCGTCGGGCGACACACGCGGCCGATAGAAGGAGCGCGTCGGACTTCCGCTCAGCACCGTCGTGACCGCGCCCGTCGCGAGGTCGACCTGCGCGACATCGCACCAGCCGTGCGCGCAGCGCGTCGCCAGCGCCGAGCGTCCGTCGGGGAGCGGATCGCCGTCGGTGATGCCGGCGCGCCGCGTGACGCGTCGGACGCTGCGGCGCTGCGGATCCCAGATGAACAGATCCGATCGCAGCGATCCATCGCCGACGCGCATCAACCGGGTGACGAGCACGCGCCCGTCGGCGAAGAAGCGCGGCGATTCGTATGGCGCACCGGCGCTCGCGCGCAGCACGGCGAGCACGCGCTTCGGCGGCGGATAAATCGGCCGCGCAGGCACGTCTTGAGGATCGTTCGCGCGCAACGCCGAGTCGCGATGCGCGCGCGTCGTGTCCGGCTCGGGCGCCGTTCCCCAGATCACGATGCGCGACGGCTGCGTCGGCGAGGCGAGGGCGATCGCGACGCGGCGTCCGTCGCGCGATATAGCCGGATCGCCGGTCGACCAGGTGAGACGCTGTACGATCTGACCGGTGTCCCCCGGTGCGCTCGCGCGAAACGCACGCTCGATCTCGAGTGCGCGGCCGGTCAGCTCGGCGGTGAATCGTCCATAGAGCGCGCGCGCACTCTCTCCATACACACCGACGAATGCTTCGTCGAAGCCGCGCGGCTCCTTCGCCGTCATCCGGCGCCAGACGTCGACGAGACTCGAGTCGCCGTGCTGCACAGCGAGCCACTCGAGGAACGCCGATCCGGCGAGGTAGGCGAACTCGCCGCCTTCATAAGATCCGTAGCCGTTGAGCTGCTCGTAGCGCGGCAGTTGGCCCTCGAGCGCCCAGCGTCGGAGGAATGCGGGGCGCCACGTGCCATGCGGGCGTCCCGAGCCGGTCGCGCGTCCTTCAGCGTACGTGGCGTAGCCCTCGATCACCCAGCGCGGGGCGTCGATCGTGATCGGGCCGAGGTCCGCCGGGGCGAGACTCCAGAGGGCGCGCAGCCGGGCGTTGCGTGACGGCCGCGCGAGGTGCGCGATGTGGGTGAACTCGTGTGAGAGGAGCGTCGGACCCCAGTCCCGAAACTCACCGATGTCGTTGCGCGGATCGGGAGGCGTCGCCCAGAGGTTGATCACCGGTCCGCGCAGGAACGGCCACGCCGATCCATTCGCGATTCCATATGGATCGTCGACGACGACCTGCGTCTTTCGTTCCGGCGCGTAGCCGACGATGCGCTCGACCGTCGAATCGATCGCGTCGGCGCGGGAGGCGACGAACTGTGTCCACGCCTCGAGCTCCACCGGATAATGAAAGACGAAATGCTTCGTCTCGACCGTGCGCCAGGGGAGCCAGCTTCGGACGAATCCCTGCGCGGCGGCGGGCACGGCGCGGGACATCAGAGCAAAGAAAAAAAGGACGGGGAAAATCCCCGTCCTCCACAGCCGTTTTACGCGCACGCCGTGCGTGGTTGCCTCAGCGCGTCGATTCGGCCGGCGCGCCCTTGCCGACGCGATCCATCACCCACGTCGCGGGGATGACGAACAGCGGCGTGAGGAAGAAGCCCAGGAGGGTGTTCAACCAGATCAGCGCGATGTAGAAGCAGCCAAGCCCAATGCTCACCCAAAGGGTGCCGAGCGGACCGTGAGTTTCCAAGCGTGTGCTCCTGTCAGGCTTTCAAAGCGTCGTGCGTCGGAACCGAACGCCGGAAGTATAGTCGGCCCGGATCGTCCCTTCCAGTCCGCTATCTTATAAAGGTGAGCCTTCGCGATCCTCAGACGGTTCGGCGCGCCGTGCGCGCGGCCCTGGACCGACGCGGCCCGATCGTGCTCGCCGTATCCGGTGGGCTCGATTCGATGGTGCTCCTCGACGCCGCGGCGGCCACGCTGCCGGCAGCGCTGCTCACGGTCGCGACGTTCGATCATGCGACGGGCCCTGCGGCGGCGGCGGCTTGCCGGCTCGTCGCGCGGCGCGCCGGAGCGCTCGGCGTCTCCATCCAAATCGCGCGCGCATCGGCCACGCCAATCGGAGAGTCGGCGCTGCGCGCGGCGCGCTGGACGTTCCTGCGAGGCGTCGCATCCCAGCGAAATGCGATCGTATGTACAGCGCACACCCGTGACGACCAGATCGAGACGGTCCTGATGCGCGCGCTGCGCGGCGCCGGACCGCGCGGGCTCGCGGCGCTGTTCGCCGACGGCCCTGTCCTGCACCCGCTGCTCGACTTCTCCCGCGCCGAGCTCGAAGGGTATGCATCCGCGATGGGGTTGGCGTGGGTGGAGGACCCGTCGAACGCGTCCCGCGACTATCTGCGCAATCGGCTCCGGCACGACCTGCTTCCGGCGCTGCGGCGTGTGAATCCGGGGATCGATCGCGAGCTGCTGTCGATCGCGATCGACGCCGCGGCGTGGCGTCGCGAAGTCGAGTCGCTCGTCGTCGACGCCGATCAGATCCGCGTCCTCGCCGACGCGAGCGGCATCGACGTCGACATCGCCTTCTTCGGCGGACAAACGTCTGGCGCAACCGCGATGCTCTGGCCGGCGATCGCGGCGCGGGTGGGCGCGACGCTCGATCGTCGCGGGATCGAGCGACTTGCGGCGTTCACCGTCAGCGGTCGCGCGGGTGCGCGCGTTCAACTTTCCAGCGGCTGGGTGGCGACCCGTTCGCGCGACGCCATTCGGCTGCGTCGCGCGCCTCGGCTCGACGACGAGCCAACCGCGACGCTGCTCGGGCTGTCTCACGGAACACGGTTGGGCGATTGGACGTTCTCGGCGGCGGCGGAGCCGGGGAGCACCGAGTGGTCGGCGCGCCTCCCCGAGGATCGGCCGCTGTCGGTCCGCGCGTGGCGCGCCGGGGACGCGATGGGGTATCACGCCGACGGCCGCCCGCGGAAAGTCAAAGAGCTCCTGTCACGAGCTGGTGTGACCGGACACCATCGGTCGGGATGGCCCGTAGTGTTGTCCGGAGATGAGATCGTCTGGATCCCTGGAGTTCGCCGCATCGAGGCGGCACCCGCACGGTCAGGCCGGCCGGGTTTAACTTTCCTGTGTGAATACATCAACCGCTGATCCGCGACTGCTCGGCCGGACCGTCCGCCGGGTCGCGTACACGAAGGAGCAGATTGCCGCACGCGTGAAGGAGCTGGGGGCCGAGATCACGGCCGCCTATCCTGAAGGCGAGCTGCTCCTGCTCGGACTGCTCAAGGGCAGCTTCATTTTCCTCAGCGACCTCGTGCGTGAGGTTGAGCGCCCGCTCCACGTCGACTTCCTCGTGGCGTCCAGCTACGGCGATTCGACCGTGTCGAGCGGCAACGTGCGGCTTCTCTATGATCCGGAGACCGAGCTCGAGGGAAAGCACATCGTGCTCGTCGAGGACATCGTCGACACCGGTCGCACCTTGAGCCGTCTCATGGACTTATTGCAGGCACGGAAACCGCGTTCTCTTGAGATTTGCGCCCTGCTGCACAAGCACATTGCCACGGAGCTTCGCTATCCGACCCGTTTCATCGGTTTCGATGCACCAAATGAGTTCCTGGTGGGGTATGGATTAGATCACGCCGAGAACTTTCGGCACGTCCCGTACATCGCGAGCCTGCAGTAATGCCAGTTCCTATGCCTCCGAAAAACAAGAAAGAGTTCAGCTGGGGCCGGTTCTCCAAGACCCTGTCCTTCTGGATTCTCATCCTGCTCATCCCGGTGGTGCTGATTCAGCTTTCGGGCACGAAGTCCGAAGCCTCGAAGCCGATCACCTATTCGCAGTACCGCGATGAGCTCGCCCAGGGCAACATCCAGAAGGTGACGATCGTTGACGGGAAAACCGTGAACGGCACCTTCACCAACCGCGTCAACATCGGCGCGCAGGGCGAAGCGAAGAATTTCAGCGTCCGTCTTCCGGTCCAGAACTCCGAGGCCGAAGTCGCCGCGCTCAACGCCAAGAACGTGACGATCGAGGCGAAGGACGCCGGCGTCTCGATCACGGCGTGGATCCTCAACTTCGTGCCGTGGCTGCTCCTGATCGGCTTCTACCTGTTCCTGTTCAAGCAGATGCAGGCGGGTGGCGCGAAGGCGTTCTCGTTCGGCAAGTCCAAGGCGAAGCTGCTCACGGGCGACACGCCGAAGATCACCTTCGCCGACGTCGCCGGCGCGGACGAAGCGAAGCAGGAGATCCAGGAGATCATCGAGTTCCTGCGCGATCCGCAGAAGTTCACGAAGCTCGGCGGTCGTCTGCCGAAGGGCGCGCTCCTCGTCGGTCCTCCGGGCACCGGCAAGACGCTGCTCGCGAAGGCGGTCGCCGGTGAGGCCGGTCGTCCGTTCTTCTCGATGTCCGGATCTGACTTCGTCGAGATGTTCGTCGGCGTCGGCGCGAGCCGCGTGCGCGATCTGTTCGAGCAGGGCAAGGCGCACGCGCCGTGCATCATCTTCATCGACGAGATCGACGCGGTCGGCCGCCATCGCGGTGCCGGCCTTGGCGGCGGTCACGACGAGCGCGAGCAGACGCTGAACCAGCTGCTCGTCGAGATGGACGGCTTCGA
>CBHWBX010000043.1:0-15600 GCA_966111935.1 uncultured Gemmatimonadaceae bacterium | reverse complement strand
GCTCGAGGCGATTCCGGGGCGCGCGATCATCATTTCCATCAACATGGAGAACGGCCGCGAGCGCATCGATCGCGTGGTGCCGCTGGCGCTCAAGCACGGCGCGGCGCTCGTCGCGCTGACGATCGATCCGATCGGCATGGCCAAGACCCGCGAGCGCAAGCTCGAGATCGCGCAGAAGATCTACGACATCGTCGTCGGCGAATACGGCATGAAGGCCGGCGATCTGATCTACGACGACCTGACGTTCACGCTCGCGACGGGCGACGCCGAGTGGCTCGACTCCGCGGTCGAGACGATCGAAGGCATTCGCCTGATCAAGCGCGAGCTGCCGGGCGTTTTCACGAGCCTCGGCGTATCGAACGTGAGCTTCGGTCTGGCGCCGGAAGCGCGCGCGGTGCTCAACTCCGTGTTCCTGCACCACTGCGTGGAAGCGGGGCTCGACATGGCGATCGTCAACCCGGCGCACGTCCGTCCGTACGCCGAGATCCCGACGAACGAACGCGAGCTGGCGAACGATCTGGTGTTCAATCGGCGGCCCGATGCGCTCCAGAAGTTCATCGAGCACTTCGAGGATCGGGGAGCGGGGAGCGGGGAGCGGGAGGTCGAGAAGGAAGATCCGACGGCGACGATGACCGTCGACGAGCGCGTGCACTGGATGGTCGTGCACCGCAAGAAGGACGGGATCGAGGCGGCGCTCGATGCGGCCGGGGTACGCGAGAATCCCGTGCGGGTGCTGAACGACGTGCTGCTGCCGGCGATGAAGGAAGTCGGCGACAAGTTCGGCGCCGGTGAGCTCATCCTGCCGTTCGTGCTCCAGTCCGCCGAGGTGATGAAGAAGGCCGTGAAGCATCTCGAGCAGTTCCTCGAGCGCGCCGAAGGATTCACGAAGGGGAAGGTCGTGCTCGCGACGGTGTACGGCGACGTGCACGACATCGGCAAGTCGCTCGTGAACACGATTCTCTCGAACAACGGCTACACGGTCTACGATCTCGGCAAGCAGGTGCCGGTGAACACGATCATCGAGAAGGCGCTCGAGGTGGGCGCCGACGCGATCGGTCTGTCGGCGCTGCTCGTGTCGACGTCGAAGCAGATGCCGCTGTGCGTGCAGGAGCTCGATCGCCGCGGCATCCAGATCCCGGTGATGATCGGCGGCGCGGCGATCAACCGCCGCTTCGGCCGCCGCGCGCTGTTCGTCGACGGCGAGCGTCCGTACGACTCCGGCGTGTTCTACTGCAAGGATGCGTTCGAGGGGCTGGAGACGATGGATCATCTCCAGAACAAGGATGAGCGCGAGACGTTCATCGCGAAGGCGCTCGAGGACGCGCGCAACGACAAGTTCCTGGCGACGAACGTCGGCAAGGATCAGAGTGCCGGCGTCGCCGGCGGCGCGCGCAGCGACGTCAGCGCCGACAACCCGGTGCCGAGCGCGCCGTTCCTCGGCACGCGCACGGAGACCGACGTTCCGCTCGACGAGGTGTTCGCGCTGCTCGATCTCGACGAGCTGTATCGTCTTCAGTGGGGCGGCCGCGGGTCGGGTCCGGAGTTCGACGCGATGGTGAAGTCGGAGTTCGAGCCGACGCTCGCGCGCCTCCAGGAGTCGGCGAAGTGCGACCGGTGGCTCGAGCCGCGCGTGACGTACGGCTTCTTCCCCGTGCAGTCGCGCGGGAACGACGTCATCGTCTACGATCCGGATCAGTACACGGCGGACGGCACGACGCTCGAGATCGCACGCTTCAACTTCCCGCGCCAGGAAGGCCGCGAGCGTCACTGTCTCGCCGATTATTTCCGTTCGGTGGAGTCGGGGGGGGGGGGCGGGCGGGCGCGGCGCCAAGGCGACCACGGGGTCACCGCAGGGGTGGGTGTGGGGCGCCTTCGAGGTCGGGGCATTCCTGGCAGTCACCGTCGGCGAAACGGCGACGGAGCTATTCCAGGAGCTCCAGAACGCCGGGGAATACACCGAAGCGTTCTACGTGCACGGCCTCGCCGTGGAAGCGGCCGAAGCGACGGCGGAGTGGCTGCATCGCAAGGTGCGCCACGACCTCGGCGTGCCGGCGGGTCAGGGCAAGCGGTATTCGTGGGGCTACGGCGCCTGTCCCGAGCTCGAGGACCACGCGCAGCTCTTCAAGATCCTCCCCGCCGAGCGCGATCTCGGCATGGAGCTGACGACCGCGTTCCAGCTGATCCCCGAGCAGAGCACGGCCGCGATCATCATCCACCACCCGCAGGCGAAGTACTACGCCGTGCGCGGTGAGGGACAGCGATGAACAAGCTCGAACGGCTCCTCGACCCGAACACGATCACCGTCTTCGACGGGGCGATGGGCACGGTGCTGTACAGCAAGGGTGTGTTCATCAATCAGTGCTACGACGAGCTCGCGCTGCGCACGCCGGATCTCGTGCGCGAGATCCACACGCAGTACGTGAATGCCGGCGCGGAAGTGATCGAGACGAACAGCTTCGGCGCGAATCGGCTGAAGCTCGTGCAGTACGGATTGCAGGAGCAGGTACGCGAGCTCAACTACGCCGCGGCGCGCGTCGCGCGCGACGCGGCCGGCGACCGCGCGCTCGTCGCCGGTGCTGTGGGTCCGCTCGGAGTGCGTCTGGAGCCGTACGGCCCGACGAGCAAGGACGAGGCGCGCGACTACTTCCGCGAGCAGATGGAAGGGCTGATCGACGGCGGCGTCGACCTGTTCATCCTCGAGACGTTCGGAGATCTCGACGAGATCGAACAGGCGATCCACGCCGCGCGCGCGGTCGCGCCGGACAAGCCGATCATCGCGCAGATGACGATCGGCGCCGACTGTCGCACGCCGTACGGCGCCTCGCCCGAGGACGTCGTGCGCAGCCTCGACGCATGGGGCGCGGACGTGATCGGGCTCAATTGCTCGGTCGGTCCGCAGACGATTCTCGACTGCATCGAGAAGATGGCGCCGCTCACGAGCAAGAAGCTGAGCGCGCAGCCGAACGCCGGCATGCCGCGCGACGTCGGCGGCCGCAGCATGTACATGGCCAGCCCCGAGTACATGGCCACGTACGCCCGCCATCTCGTGCAAGCCGGCGCGAAGGTCGTCGGCGGATGCTGCGGAACGACGCCCGATCACATCCATGCGATCGTAGAAGGGATTCGGCCGCTGGCGCCGCGCTTCGTGGATCGGGGAGCGGGGAGCGGGGAGCGGGATGTGAGGACGACTGTCAGCTCCCGATCCCCGATCCCCGATGCCCGATCCACACCGTTTGCCGAACGTTCCCGCTGGTCCGGCAAGCTCGCCCGCGGACAATTCGTCACCTCCGTCGAGATCGTTCCGCCGCGCGGTGTCGATGCGTCGCGGATGCTCGGGGATGTGGCGAAGCTGAAGACGGCTGGTGTCGATGCGGTCAATGTGCCGGACGGGCCGCGGGCGCAGAGCCGCATGGGCGCGTTGCTGACGAGCGTGCTCATCGAGCAGCAGGTCGGCATCGAGACAGTCACGCACTATGCCTGTCGCGACCGGAATCTGCTGGGGATGCTCAGCGACCTGCTGGGCGCGTCGGCCGTGGGGCTGCGCAATCTGCTCGTGATCACCGGCGATCCGCCGAAGATGGGTCCGTATCCCGACGCGACGGCGGTGTTCGACGTCGACTCGATCGGGCTCACGAACCTCGTGAACAATCTCAATCACGGGATGGATCCGGGGGGCAACGCGATCGGCGAGCCGACACGGTTCGCGATCGGTGTCGGCGTGAACCCGGTGGCGATCGACGTCGAGCAGGAGCTGAAGCGCTTCGCGTGGAAGATCGACGCGGGCGCCGAGTTCGCGATCACGCAGCCGGTGTTCGACGCGGCGCAGCTCGAGACGTTCTTCGAGCGCATCGGCGATGTCCACATCCCGGTGATCGCCGGCATCTGGCCGCTCGTCTCCGTCCGCAACGCCGAGTTCCTCGCCAACGAGGTGCCGGGCGTCTCGGTGCCACAGGCGGTGATCGAGCGGATGCGTCGCGCGAACGAGAAGTCGAAGGAGCACGCAGTGGCCGAGGGGATCGCGATCGCGCGCGAGATGCTCGACCGCATCAAGCCACTCGTGCAGGGGGTGCAGGTCTCGGCGCCGTTTGGGAAGGTCGAGCTGGCCCTGGAAGTGTTGTAACGCGGATCAGGGATCGGGAGTCGGGATCCGAAATGACGCCGCTCGATCCTCGATCCCCGATCCCCGATCCCCAAGCGCTATATTAGAGGGATGCGCTCGATCTTGATCATCGATCATGGTTCGACTCGCGCCGAGGCGAACCACATGCTTTCGTGCGTCGCGAACCTGTTGCAGCAAATGGTCGGCGACGACGTCATCGTTCGCCACGCGCACATGGAGCTCGCCGTACCGCTGATCCCGCAGGGATTTGCCGAGTGCGTGGCGGCCGGCGCGACCGAAGTCATCGCCTTCCCGTACATGCTCTCGCCGGGCAAGCACGTCACGCGCGACGTGCCGCGGCTCGTCGCTGAAGCGGCAGCGGAATTTCCGAACGTCACGTATCGAGTGACGGACGCCTTCGGCGTCCACGAGAAGCTCGCCGAGCTGATCGCGCTGCGCGCCGGGGTCGACGTCGTGGCGCCGCGGCCTGCCGGCGAGGCCTGCAAGTGCTGGGAGCCGCACGGCCAGATCGGCGCGTGCGGCAATGCCTGCGCCGCACGGACGGCGGCGCCGGCCGCATCCGCATCCTGATCCACCCGCCTCTCCCCTTCCCACCCACATGTCTCAGCCGCTGACGATTCTCTCCGACGACGAAACGATGTTCCGTGATGCCGTCGCCGGATTCGCCGAAGAAGAAGTGCGCCCGCGTGTGCAGCAGATGGAGCGCGACGGAAAGTTCGATCCCGCGCTGATCAAGAAGTTCTTCGAGATGGGCCTCATGGGCATCGAGGTCGCCGAGGAGTACGGCGGGGCCGGCGGTACCTGTACGATGATCGCGATCGGCGTCGAGGAGCTGAGCAAGATCGACGCGTCGGCGGCGATCCTCATGGACGTGCAGAACACGCTCGCGCTCTACCCGATCCGCACCTACGGCAGCGACTACGTCAGGAAGACGTACCTCCCGCAGCTCACGAGCGAGAAGGTCGGCGCGTATGCGCTCTCTGAAGCGTCGTCGGGCTCGGACGCTTTCGGCATGCAGACGCGCGCCGAGAAGAAGGGGGACAAGTGGGTCCTCAACGGGCGTAAGCTGTGGATCACCAACGGCGCCGAGGCGGAGATCTACGTGGTCTTCGCGAACGCGAATCCGTCAGCGGGCTACAGGGGCATCACTGCGTTCGTCGTCGAGCGCGGCTTCAAGGGATTCGGCGTCGGCAAGAAGGAAGACAAGCTCGGCATCCGCGCCTCGAGCACGACGGAGCTGCTGTTCGACGACGTCGAAGTGCCCGCCGAGAACGTCATCGGTGAAGTCGGCCAGGGCTACAAGGTCGCGATCGAGACGCTCAACGAAGGCCGCATCGGCATCGGCGCTCAGATGATCGGCGTCGCCGGTGGTGCGCTGCATGCCGCGACGGAATACGTGAAGGAGCGCACGCAGTTCGGGAAAAAGCTCGGCGACTTCCAGGGCATCCAGTTCCAGCTCGCGCAGGCACGCACGGAGCTCGAAGCGGCCCGCCTGATGGTCTACAACGCGGCGCGCCTCAAGGACGCCGGCCGCGACATCGCCATGGAAGGCGCGATGGCGAAGCTGTTCTCGTCTCAGGTCGCCGAGCGCGTGACGTCGATCTCGCTCGAGCTGTTCGGCGGCTACGGCTACACGAAGGATTATCCCGCCGAGAAGTTCTATCGCGACGCGAAGATCGGCGCGATCTACGAAGGCACGAGCAACATGCAGCTGCAGACGATCGCGAAGACGATGCTGAAGTAGGATCGGGGATCGGGGATCGGGAATCGGGGATCGGGAGACGAGATGAAAGCCGTACGGATTCACGAGAATGGCGGGCCGGAAGTCCTGCGGTACGAGGACGTCGAAGAACCGACGCCGGCGCCGAATGAATTGCTGGTCGACATCGAAGCGATCGGCGTCAACTTCATCGAGATCTACTTCCGCGAAGGGTGGTATCCGTCGCAGAAGCCGTTGATCCCCGGGACGGAAGCAGCCGGCACGGTCCGCGCGGTCGGCGCGGACGTGACCGGCATTGCCGTCGGCGATCGCGTCGTCTCGCAGAACTTCAGAGGCACGTACGCCGAGCGTGGGACGGTGCCCGCCGACAAGGCCGTGCGCATTCCCGCGAACGTCTCTACGAAGGTCGCGGCGGCGGTGTGGCTCCAGGGGCTCACCGCGCACTATCTGTCGCACTCGACCTATCGTCTCGATCGCGGCGACAGCTGTCTGATCCACGCGGCCGCGGGCGGCGTCGGGCTGCTGCTCTGCCAGATGGCGAAGAAGCGCGGCGCGTCGGTAAGCGCCCCGGCGGCCAGGCAACAAACGCGCGCCCTCGCGCGCGCCGCCGGCGCCGACGAGACGATCGACTACACGACGCAGGACTTCGCGTCGGAAGTGAAGCGCATCACGAAGGGCGCGGGCGTGAACGTCGTGTACGATTCGGTCGGCAAGACGACCTTCGAGCACTCGCTCGACTGTCTGAAGCCGCGCGGGCTGATGGCGCTGTTCGGCCAGTCGAGCGGACCGGTGCCGCCGTTCGACCCGCAGATCCTGAATCGCAAGGGTTCACTTTTCCTGACGCGTCCCACGCTCAACTCGTACGTCGCGACGCGCGACGAGTTGATGAGCCGCGCCAACGACATCTTCGGCTGGCTCGAGCGTGACGCGCTCGACGTGCGCATCGGCGACGAGTTCCCGCTCGAGCACGCGGCAGACGCGCAGGTCGCACTCGCCGGACGTCAGACGACCGGAAAGGTCCTGCTGATCCCCTGATCCTCGGATCGATTTGACGGTGGCGGGGGTATTGCACACAAATTTGGCCCCAGCCCCGTTTCGGGATCAGGTATGCGCATCACCACATCGTTGGTCGCACTGACCGCAGTCACCGTTCTGGCGAGCGTCGCCGGCGCGCAGCGCACGACGGACCGCGCCGCGTTCGTGCGCGTGACCGCCAGGGATTCGAGCGGCGCACCGCTCGCCAACGCCGAGCTGACGATTCGCAGCGGCCTCAGGGACGTCGTCGCCCAGGCGCGCACCGACGACGAGGGGCGCGCGCTGCTCTCGGTACCGGCGAAGGACTCGACCGACTACCAGCTCACGATGCGGAAGATCGGCTACCCGCGGGGCGACCGATTCTTCGGCGTCGCGCCGAAGGACACGGCCGACGTGAAGCTGATCATGCCTCGGCCGAAGCCCATGGCGCTCGAGGCGGTGACGGTCACCGCGAAGCGTGAGAACAAGTACAACAGCTACGATCTCGACGCCGACGAGATCGAGAACGCGACGGGCTACATCGCGAACGGGTGGGACGTCGTGAAAGCGCTCCGGCCGGCGATGCTCACGAGCCGCGGCGGCTGCGATTCCGGCGCACGCGAGGTGTGGGTGAACGGCAAGCGCATTCGCCTCCCGCTGATGCCCACGGGCCTCGATGCCCAGCGTGCGCTCGTCAACGCGCCGCTCAGAACGCGCGTGTCGTACGTGCCGATCTCGGTGCTGTCGACGATCGCGCCGGAGCACATTCAGGAGATCCATTACCACGACTGCTTCGATACGTCGATGGCGGCGGTCGGGAACAACGACGCGATCTTCGTGACGTTGAAGCCGGGCGTCGTCTATGTGCAGGACGTTGGCAGCGTCGTTGTCAGCTCCGAGGATGAGCAGCGGCTCAAGGCCAAGAAGTAAGGCCGGCATTCAACCGTTCGGACACGAGGACGCGGAAGCAGCTGAATGGGCGGAAACACTGCAGAGTGTTCCGCTCGTTCTGTTTTCTTCCGCGTCTTCCGTTTCAACAGCTTGATCTCCAGCTTCGAGCTGCACTCTCACGCGGACATCGGAATGACTGAACGGCAGGAAGGCAGTTTCTCGCGTCGCGCCTTCGTGGGCACGGCAGTGACCGGCGTGATCGCCGCTCGACTCCCCGGCTCGGATCACGAACCGGCCACGCCGCTCGAGGCCACCGCGCAAGCTCCGGGCTTCGCCCTCGACGAGCTCACCATCGACGATCTCCAAGCGCGCATGCGCGATGGGCGCGAGACCTCGCGATCGCTCGTCGAACAGTACCTGTCGCGCATCGATGCGATCGATCGGCGCGGGCCGGCGATCAATGCGGTGATCGAGCTCAATCCCGACGCCGTCTCCATCGCGTCGCAGCTCGACGCCGAACGGAAGTCGGGAAAGATTCGCGGGCCGCTGCACGGCATTCCCGTCCTCATCAAGGACAACATCGACACCGCGGACCGGATGCACACCACGGCGGGGGGGCACGCCCGCGCGGGCCAAAAACCCCAACGGGACTCGTGGGTCGCCGAGCGGCTGCGCGCCGCGGGTGCGGTGATCATCGGGAAGACGAATCTCAGCGAATGGGCGAACTTCCGCTCGACGCACTCGACGAGCGGGTGGAGCGGCCGCGGTGGACAGACGCGCAATCCGTACGCGCTCGATCGCACACCGTCGGGCTCGAGCTCCGGATCGGGATCGGCGACCGCGGCGAACTGCTGCGCGGCGGCGATCGGCACGGAGACCGACGGCTCGGTGACGTCGCCCGCGGCGGCGGCGCTCGTCGGCGTGAAGCCGACGGTCGGGTTGATCGGACGCTCGGGGATCATTCCGATCTCGCACAGCCAGGACACCGCCGGCCCGATGACGCGGACGGTGCGCGACGCCGCGATCCTGCTCGGCGCGCTCACCGGCGTTGATCCGCGCGACGCGATGACCAACGCGAGCGCCGGACACAGTCGCACCGATTACGCGAGCGGCCTGACGAAGGACGGACTGAAGGGCGCGCGGATCGGCGTCGCGCGGAAGCACTTCACGGGATACAGCGCCGGAACCGACCGCGTGTTCGAGCAGGCGCTCGACCTGATGCGGAAGCAGGGCGCGATCATCGTCGATCCGGCGGACATCGAGACCGCCGGCAAGGCCGACGACACCGAGTTCGACGTCCTGCTCTACGAGTTCAAGGCCGACCTCAACGCCTACCTCGCCACGGTTCCGGCGAACGTCGGCGTACGCACGCTCGCGGACGTGATGGCGTTCAACACGAAGAACGCGTCGCGCGAGCTGCGCTACTTCGGCCAGGAGATCATGGAGCAGGCGCAGGCGAAGGGTCCGCTCACGGAGAAGAAGTATCGTGACGCGCTCGCCGCGAACCATCGCCTGATGGGCGCCGAGGGGATCGATGCGACGGTGACGAAGCATCGCCTCGACGCGATCGTCGCGCCGACGCAGGGACCAGCGGATCTCATCGATCTGGTGAACGGTGACGCCGGCGGCCGCGGCTCCTTCACGTCACCGGCGGCGATCGCCGGCTATCCGCACGTCACCGTACCGATGGGCTACGTACGCGGGCTGCCGGTCGGTCTCTCGTTCGTCGGCCGCGCATGGACGGAGGCGACGCTGCTCAAGCTCGCGTACGCATTCGAGCAGGCAGGGCCCGCGCGAAAGAAGCCCGGCTTCCTCGCGACGGCGGATGTCGGGTATACTCGGCCCCAATAAGAGCGACGGCTCACCGCAGAGACGCGGAGGCGCAGAGGTCCGCATAGGACTGCAAAATGCGAAAAGAACAAAACGAAAATGAAAAACCAAACGGCGACCCCACTCGGGGTCGCCGTTCCCATTTCAATGCAGCGCCGCTCTTTCAGCAGTTCTCTGCGTCCCTCTGCGCCTCCGCGCCTCTGCGGTGAGAGTTTCCTCGTATCAGAAGCCCTTCCTCGTCTGTGGCACGCCATCGATCATCCACTGCGGCGCCGGTGTGCCCTTGAGGTAGTGATCGAAGAACTGTTTCATGCGCAGCTGGAAGTCCTTCTGATTCTCCTTCCGCGCGAGGTGGTGCGGCTCGCCCGGATACGAGTTCTTCCCGTTGCGACGCGCCGCGCCGTAGAGCTCGAGGCCCTGGTGCCAGTCGACGGCGTTGTCGGCGGTGCCGTGGAGAATGAGGAAGGGCGCCGTGATGTCGCGGACGTGATAGATCGCCGACTGCTCCTCGAACAGCTGGAGGTTGTCGTACGGGTTCGTGCCCATGCGGACCTGACCGACTTCGACGATCCCCTGCTGCAACGTGCCCGTGCCGGGATAGGTCTCGTTGTAGAAGCTCACGAGATTCGTCGGCGGCGCGCCGGTGACGACGGCCGCGAACATCTTGCTGTGGGTGAGAATGAACGACGTCTCGTATCCGCCCCAGCTGTGTCCCTGGATGCCGATGCGCGCGGGATCGGCATAACCGAGCTCGATCACCTTCTTCACGCCGCTCGTCACGCAGTCGAGCGCGGAGGTGCCGGGCTTTCCAGTCTCATAGACGATGTCCGGCTGGAAGACGACGTAGCCGTCGCTCGCGTACTCGGCGAAGTGCGGGCGGTCGTCGAACTGCGGCATCGGGAACACATTGTGAGTGTTCGAGAGCAGCTCGTAGAAATAGACGAGCATCGGATACTTCTTGCCCGGCTGATAATTCGCCGGCAGGGTGAGTGTGCCCTGCAGGCGCTGGCCCTTCGAGTTGGTGAAGTCGACGAGCCGCTTGCTCCCCCACGCATACTCCCCGATGAACGGATTCGCGTCGGTGACTTTGCGCGGCGACGCAAAGCTCGTCGTCGCCACCCAGAGGTCGGGCGATGTCGTGAACGACTGGCGCGTGAAGACCACGCGATCGGCGTTCGACGCCTTCTGCGCCTGGCCGATCGACTCGTCGCCGTAGATGAGCGGCGCCGGTTTTCCGTTCGGCGCGAGGGCGTAGTAGCCGGACTTCTTCGTCCATTCGCCATATGCCGAGAGCAGCAGCGGCTTGCTCAGATCGATGCCCTCGTCCTCATCCGCCTGCGCCGCGGCGCCGCCGCGACCACCGCGGCCGGCGCTCGCGCGATCGAGACGCACGAGCCGGAAGACGATCTGCTCGCGATCGCCGACGCCGCCGGTGAGATTCACCGCCTTGCCGCCGTCCACCGGCAGCAGATAGAGATCGAAGCGGTGGTTGGCGATCACGTACCTGCCGTCCTTCGACCAGCCGGCGATGCCGTAGGTCGGCTTCTCGTACGGATGATCGTCCGTCGCGTCGACGAAGTCGATCCTGTCGTTCGCCGCGAGCACGGTGTTGCGACCGGTCTGTGCGTCGTAGGCGACGATCTTCTTATTCTTGAGGTAGAGGTAGTAACGGCCGTCGGGGGAGCTGCCCATCGTGCGCGTCACGCCGCGCTCGATCAGCGATCGCTCACCGGTGAGCGTGCTCACGCGATAGAGGTCGGCCTTGTTGCCGCCCCACTGCACTTCGGTGCGATACGTCGTGTCGATCCGGCCGACGGCCCACTTGCCGTCGGGGCTCGGCGTCGCGCTGCGCATGACTTCATCCGAGATCCGCACGAGCTTCTTCGACGCGACGTCGAACGACGCCGGAAGGGTCGAGCGCCGCTCCTGCGCGAGTCGAATGATCTGGACCGACTGCACCTCGGCGTCCTTCCAGTGCCAGACGTCGACGTTGGCCTTCGGCTCGCCGTTCGGCGCCGCCGCGGCGGGATCGGGCTCCTGCGCCTTCAGGCCGACGAAGACGCGCGCTCCGTCGCGCGACCAGCGCGGCGCCGTGAGCTCGCTCACGACGTAACCGCGGGGGAATGACGCGTCCTTCGCCGGATCGTACTCGATCGCGCTGCCGTCGACCACGGACTTGGCGTCGGCCCAGACGATCAGGGTGTTGTCGCGCTGGAGGTTTTCCTTCTTCTTGTCGCCGCGCAGCACGGCGAGCGCCGAGCCCTTGTCGCTGAAGGTGAGCTGATCGTAGTCGAGCGGCGCCGAGCTGAGAACGCGCGAGCGATTGGCGCCGAGGTCGACGACGTAGACGCCGTTCCCGATTCGATCGGCGGCATCGACGGTGTAGGCGAGGAGATGGCCCTGGTCGTCGAAGTCGTAGAGGTTGACGTTGCCGATGTTCTGGACGAGTCCCGTCGCGAGCTGGCGGAGCACGAGGTCGGCCCCGTTGTGCTTCGCCGAGGCGTTCGCCTTGTTTGTGCGCACGGCCAGGAAGCGCGATCCTTTAGAGAACTTGAATGTCGCGGCGTCCGGGACGTCGTACTTCTCACCGGTGGCGACGTCGAGAAGCTCGAAGCGCTTGGCCGGAGCATTGAACGGCACCGCGGCACCGCGTCCTCCCGCTGCTCCGCGGCCTGCCTGAGGGGGGCGCGGGGGCGTGACGAAGTAGCCGATGTGTCGCGAGTCGTCGGCGAACACCGCGCCCGAGCCGCCGGGCACGGCGAAGATCTTGTCGCCGTCGAGCTGGCGTACGAAGAGCGTATCATCGCCTTCGTTCGGCGCGAAGGTATACGTCAGCCAGGCGCCGTCAGGGGAGGGCGCGGTGCCGTTGATGCGCTTCCACCGGCCGATGTCGGCGAGACCGAGAATCTTTTTGGCGGTGGGATCGGTGCGCGCCGCGCCCTGTGGCGTGACGGTGCCGGCGTTCTGTTGCGCCGGAAGGGCGAGCGGAATGAGAAGCGCGGACATTGCCGCGGCGATGTAGCGAACGCGAGCTTGCTGACGCATGGAGCGCTCCGGCCTTGGGAACGGAGTGAGAGAGTCTGCCGAATATACGGGTCGGACCGGCGCTCCGCTCCCAGCGCACCGGTGTCTGCGACGCCCCCGATCGATGTAGAATTGGGCATGCGAACCCACCGCATCGTCCCGCTTCTCGGACTGGCCGCGTCGCTGCTCGCGAGCTGCCAGTACCTGCCGCAGCGGCAGACCACGTCCGTCGCGCAGCCGGCGACGACGTCGGCCCGTCCGCTTCCCTACCCCGTCTTCGAATCGAAGGGATTCGCGCGCGCCGTCGCCGCGGGTACGCGCACCCGCACGGGCGAGCCCGGGCCGAACTACTGGCAGCAGTTCGCGCGCTATCGGATCGACGCCGAGCTCGTGCCGGCGATGAATCAGCTCAACGGCCGTGAGACGGTCCGCTACTTCAACCGCTCGCCGGACACGCTGCGCACCGCGCGCTTCTATCTCAACCAGAATCTCTTCAAGCCCGGCGCGGCGCGGACGGAAGAGACGCCAGTCACCGGCGGCATGGAGATCCTGCGCGTCGCCGCATCTGGGCAGACGCTGAGCCGTGCCGACACCGGCGCCGGCTACGCGATCAACGGGACGGTGATGGTGCTGCGCCTCGCCCGTCCGCTCGCACCAAAGGACTCGATCGACATCGACATCGCCTGGGCGTTTCAGATTCCGCCCGACGGCGCGCCGCGTGAGGGCACCACCGGCGACGTCTTCATGGTCGCCTACTGGTATCCGCAGCTCGCCGTCTACGACGACGTGAGCGGTTGGAACATCGATCCCTACCTCGGCACCGCGGAATTTTACATGGGCTACGCGGATTACGAGGTGAACATCAGCGCGCCGCAGGGCTGGCTCCTCGCCGCCACCGGTGAGCTGACGAATCCGAACGAGGCACTCTCGAAGCAGACGCGCGATCGTCTTGCCGAAGTGAAGCGCGGCGGGATCGTGAACGTCGTGCGCGAGCAGGATCGCGGCGCCGGCGCGACGAAGGCGACGAACACCGGATTCGACGGGATGGTGAGCTGGAAGTTCCGCGCGCGCAACGTGCGCGACTTCGACTTCGGCGCCTCGGCGAAGTGGCTGTGGGACGCGACGATCGCGCGCGTCGGCGACCGTGACGGCGATCGCAAGCCCGACACGACGACGATCAACACCTTCTATCGCCCGGACGCGCGCCGCTGGGCGTGGAACCGCTCGGCCGAGTTCGAGCGGTCGTCGGTGGAATTTCTGTCGCGCTATCTCTGGCCGTATCCGTGGCCGCAGATGACGGCGCTCGACGGTCCCGTGTCGTGCAGCGGCATGGAGTATCCGATGCTCACCTGCATCGGCGGCCCGCGCGACACGCTGTCGCTCTACTCGGTGCAGGTGCACGAGACGGGGCACATGTGGTTCTCGATGCAGGTCGGCTCGAACGAGCGGCGCTACGCCTGGCAGGACGAAGGACTCACGCGCTTCAATCAGGCGCAGGGGATGCAGGCGTTCTTCAAGGGGTACGATCGCGAGAAGCTCGCGCGCGACAGCTATCTCTCGATCGCCGGGACCGATGCCGAGCAGCCGCTGATGACCCACGGCGATCTGTACAACTCGACGACCAACGCCTACGCGATAGCGTCGTACGACAAGATGGCCACGAACATGGTCGCCCTCCGCGCGTTGGTCGGCGACACTGTGTTCACCTCGGCGTACCGCACGTATGGACTGCGGTGGCAGTACAAGCATCCGACGCCGTACGACTTCTTCAACACCTTCAATCAGCTGAGCGGCCAGGACCTCTCGTGGTTCTGGCGCACCTGGTGGTACGAGACCTGGACGCTCGACCAGGCGATTGGCCCCGTCACGACCGTCGGCGACAAGCTCGTCGTCACGATCGAGGACCGAGGCCTGGCACCGATGCCCGTTCGTCTCGCGATCACGCGCACCGACGGACGCGTCGAGCGCATGACCATTCCCGTCTCCGTGTGGCTCTCCGGCGCGAAGTCCACGACGATCACCCTCACCGCCGCGGCGACGGTGCGGTCGATCGAGATCGATCCCGAGATGCGCTTTCCCGACGTCGACAGAAAAAACAACCGGTGGAACCGATGACCCGCGCCGACTCTCGCCCGTACGTGCTCGAGGAAACGACCTGGAAGACGGTCGATGCCACTCCCTATGAAGTCGCCGTGCTCCCCTGGGGCGCGACGGAAGCGCACAACTATCACCTGCCCTACGGTACGGACAACATCCAGGCCGAGCGCGTCTCGATCCTCGCCGCCGAGCGCGCGTGGTCGCGCGGTGCGCGCGTGGCGGTGCTGCCGGTGGTGCCGTTCGGCGTGAACACGACGCAGCTCGACATCAAGCTCACCCTCAACCTCAATCCGAGCACCCAGGCGAGCATCCTCGCCGATCTCGTGACGGCGCTCGACGGTCAGGGAGTCCACAAGCTCGTCATCGTGAACGGACATGGCGGAAACGATTTCCGTCAGATGATCCGCGAGCTCCAACCGAAGACGCGCGTCTTCCTGTCGGCGATCAACTGGTGGTCGTGCGTCGACGTGAAGCAGTTCGTCGAGGAGGCGGGCGATCACGCCGGCGAGGCGGAGACGGCGGCGATGCTGCATCTGACGCCGGAGCTCGTGCGTCCGCTCAGCGACGCCGGCAACGGTCACGCGCGTCCCTCGAAGCTGCGCGGCATTCGCGAAGGCTGGGCGTGGGCGCCGCGCCGGTGGACGCAGGTCACCGCCGACACGGGGATCGGCAATCCGGCGAAGGCGACGGCGGCGAAGGGCGAGGCTTACGTCGGCGCGGCGGTCGAGCGGATCAGCGACTTCTTCGTAGAGCTGGCGGGGCTCGATCTCGGTCAGCTCTACGAGTGAGTGTCGAGCGAAGGGCGCCAATTACCTAACGGCGCGAGGTGCCGAACGGCGCGAGGTGCCGAACGGCGCGAGGTGCCGAACGGCGCGAGGTGCCGAACGGCGCGAGGTGCCGAACG
>CBHWBX010000042.1:0-15766 GCA_966111935.1 uncultured Gemmatimonadaceae bacterium | reverse complement strand
TCACGGTACAGATGTTCGGCGGCAGTCCGGAGAGCGCACCGGGATAGCCGGGCGTCTGGAGGGACGTCAGCCCGAGGTTGCCGTGATAGCGCGTGAGCACGAGCGGATCACGCCCCATCTTCCAGCCGACGTAGCGCCGCACGATCGCCGGCATGCGCGCGAGGCGGCGACGCGCCTGCACTGCCGCCGTGTGCGACTGATCGTTGCGGATCGCCTGCCGCAGCTCCCAGTTGATCGCGGCGAGGCTCTTCGCCTGCGCGCCGCGCACGGTGTGGCTCGCCGGAAGCTTGATTCCGCCGGGAAACGTCTTCTCGATCAACGTCGCGATGTCGGCGTCGCGGAACGTCACGAGCTTGTTGCCGCGACGATACGTCAACGCCTCCGGATGGTCGAGCGTCGCGCGCGCGAGACAGTAGATCGCGTACGCGTTGAAGGCGAGCGCGATGCCCGCCTGGCGCTGGAGCGCCGAGATCGCGGCGATCGGCGCAGTGACGTCGGCTTCAGTGAAACCGTACGCGGTCGTCGGGCGGTGCTGGCGGAGCACCGACTCGACCATGTTCCGCATCACCGGCCACGGCTTCTCGGTGAACGCGGGCTGCGGCTGGGACATCCGCGCTTACTCGCCGCGGACGCGGCGCCGGAACTCGTCCATGAACTCAACGAGCGAGTGCACGGCGCCGAGCGTCACGGCGTTGTAGATCGATGCGCGAATCCCGCCGACGGCGCGATGCCCGCCGAGTCCGTGCAGCCCGGCCGCCTGCGCCTCACGGATGAAGCGCTGATCGAGCTCCGGGTTTGGCAGACGGAAGGCGACGTTCATCAGCGACCGGCTGTCCACGTCCGCGTGCCCGCGATAGAAGCCTGCGCTCTGGTCGAGGGCCTCGTAGAGCAACGCGGCCTTCTCGCGGTTGATCGCATCCATCGCCGCCAGTCCGCCGATCTCGTCGCGGAGCCAGCGCGTGACGAGCAGCGTCACGTAGATCGCGAACACCGGCGGTGTGTTGTAGATCGACTTCTGAGCGACGTGCGCGCGATAATCGAGCATCGTGTGCAGCTGATCGGGCGCGTTGCGCACGATCTCGTCGCGCACGAGGACGATCGTCACCCCCGCCGGTCCGAGATTCTTCTGCGCATGTGCGTAGATCAACCCGAAGCGCTCGGCATCGATCGGCTTCGAGAGGAAGTCCGAGGACATGTCGCAGACGCGCGTGACGCCGTCGTGTCCGAGCACGCGCTGAAACTGCACGCCCTCGACCGTCTCGTTCGAGATGTAGTGGAGGTAGCTGGCGTCCGGCGAAAGATCGAGCTCGGCGTCGGTCGGCAGACGACGAAAGCCGGTGGACTCGCCGTCCCAGACGACCCGCACGTCACCTTCGCGGCGCGCGTCGGGAATCGACTTGCCGCTCCAGTATCCGGTGCGCAGATACTCCGCCGGCTGCGAGCGCCCGCGCAGCAGGGCCATCGGAATCATCGAGAACTGGAGACTGCTGCCGCCCTGGAGAAACAGGAGGTGATAGTTGCTGCCGAGCCCAAGGAACGCGCGAATGTTCTGCTCGGCCTCGTCGACGACGGCGCGAAACCAGTCGGACCGATGGCTGATGCCGAGGATCGGTAGTCCCGTACCCGGCACTTCGTGAATCGCTTCGGCGGTGGCGTCGGTGACCGACGCCGGGAGCGCCCCCGGGCCGCCGGAGAAGTTGTGGACACGACGGCCGGACAGACGGGGCGGCGCCGCGCGGAGCAATTCAGCGGTCACGGAAATTGTCGGCGAGGGATGCACCGCCGGGCGGGCGCGGCGACTCAAGGCGGGGAGACGAGCGCCGCAAGGTATCGCCGGAAACAGTTGGAAAAAAGGGCCGCGGTCGACGGCGGCCCTCGTTTGTTACGATTATGCGATACGCGATTGCTCAGGCCGTGCCGCCGGGAGCACGAGTCGTCACGAGCAGCGCCCCGCTGGCGCACGGACACCGTGGACCGAAGCGCACCTGCGCCTCGACCGGCTCGAGAAAGACGATGCGTTGGATGACGCGCATCGGGATCGTCGCCAACGACGTGAGGTCACCATCGTACTGGTCATCGACGTAGACGGCGATCTCCGGCGACGCTCGCGTCGTCCGTACGGAGCCCCGCAGAAAGGCCGGGCGCAAGCGGCGCACGGCGTCGACCGTTCCGGGTCCGTCGACCGATGCGAGCTCCTCGGCCGTGATGACGTTGGCGCGCGCGTGCGTGCCGAGAATCGCCGCATCCATCCCTACGCCGGCCGTCGAGCGCGCTCCGACGCACCCGCTCGTCAGCAACACCGCCAGCGCCACCACCCCTCGCCTGCCCCACGACGCGATCCGCATGATTCCCTCCGGTTCTTCCACATATGACACGACCGAACCGAGAAGGGTTTCATGTATTATTTAATTATAATTCTATTATCATCCCATCGGGGAGTCCGTTCGTCCCCGCCAGGGACCCGATGATCGCCTCCGGCGTCCGCTCCAGCCGCAGTCAGCGGATGCGTACGATCTTGGTCCAATCCCGTTCCGCGGCGGCCTGGATGCAACCTTCAGCCATGACGCTCGACCTGACGCCCGACGACGCCCAGCGGCTGCGGCAGCTTCTGGAAGACTACCTGCCGGATCTTCGACGCGAAGAGGCCCGGACCGAAGAAAAGACGCTTCGCCACGAGCTCGTCCTCCGCGAAGAGCTGCTGGAGCGGATCGTGTCGCACCTCGGAACCACCTGATCGCTTCCGCGCGTTCTACGGCATTCCCGCGTGCGTCAGCGCCGCGCGACCGCCGACGATCGGAAGCGTGAAGGAGGAGTGCGCGAGATCGACCGTGAGCCCGGTGCCCGCGGCCGGCCAGAGCGTGAACTCGCGGTCGCTCGACAGGATCATCACGGCAAGGCGCTTCCCGGCGGGAATGAACTCGTCGTCGGGCTGGAGATCGAAGGTGAGGTCGTAGAACTTTCCGGGGACGAGCGGCTCGCCGGGAAGCATCGACGCGTAGTTCCCGCCGGACTTGAGAGATTTGTAATTGCGGATGTCCGCCCAGCCGCGGGTGACGACGCCCTTCTGGCTCTCCGAGCCGACGCGCGCCGAATCGTACGGGAGCATCACGAGCCAGACGCTGAGATTCGCCGCCGCGGCGCTCGAGGCGACGCGCAGCGTGACGCGCGGCGCCCCGAGAGGTGCACGGTGTCGGAGAAGACCGGCGTCGCATAGAGCAAGCGATGCGAGGACTGATCGGCGATCGCATCATCGCTGCCGCTCATCGCCACGTCGTCGACCAGCGAGTCGGTACCGCGCTTCACCGCGCCGAAGGCGAGCGGCGCGACGCCCTGCCCGCCCGGCGTCGGGTGAAACACGACGGGGACCGCGCCGGGCACAGGAAACGACGCGAATGGATTCGGCGGGACGACCGGACCACCGCGGCCACGGCCGCGGCCGCGGCCGGACGGCTGCTCCACGCCGGCGCGTCGCAGCGAATCTTCGTACGCCGCGGCTGCCACGACGGCCCGCGGCTCCTGCGCCACCGCGTCCTGGACGATCCACACCGGCGCATCCTTCTCGACGCCGTTGTTCACGCCGTACAGGAAGTGACTGAACCAGCGATTCAACATCTCGGCGGGCGGATTGCCGCCGTGGCCGCCCTGATGGAGATACATCGAGACCGGCAGGCCGCGCGCCTTCATCTCGTTGTAAATGCGGACGCTGTGCTCGGGGACGACGTTGTAGTCGTTGAGCCCATGCGCGAGCAGGACCGCGGCCTTGATGTTCTTCACGTGCGGCAGCAGGTCGCGCGACGCCCAGAAGGCGTTGTAGTCGCCGGTCGCGCGATCCTGTCCCGCCGAGCCGGCGAAGATCCCGTTCTTGTAGAGCGAGTCGCAGCGCGCGCGATTCTCCGTCGCCCCGCTGGCGACGAAGTCGTAGAGCACATCGACGTCCTCTCCGAGGTAACCACCCGGCGAGCGTACGAGTCCATTCGATCGGTAATAGTGATAGTAAGACGTGTTCGGTGAGACGGGCACGACGACCTCGAGTCCCTGCACGCCCGTCGTCGCCGCGGCGAGGGGCAGCGTCCCTTCGTAAGACGTGCCGATCATCCCGACCTTGCCGGTCGACCACGACGTCGCCTTCACTTCCTCGCTGCCGGTCGGCGTGGTGTAGCCCTTCGCCCGGCCGTTCAACCAGTCGACGACGAACTTCATCGGCATCCGCTCCGGCACATCCCCGACCGTGGGACATCCCTGCGACCGCCCCGTGCCCGGTGCCTCGGAATGCACCACGGCGAAGCCGCGCGACACCCACTCGTTCACGAGTGCATTAGAGATTCGTGATCGCTCCGGCTGATACGCCGGCGACTGCATGGCGCCGCGCGGCTCCGGCTGCGCGTCGAGCTCCTGCCGGACGTTCCAGTTCACCTGCCCCCGTGCGGTGCCCGCGTAGTACGGGCTCGAGCCGTACAGCACGGGGACGCGCAACCCCTCCGTCTCCGTCTGCCGCTGGCGCGTAACGTCGACGTGGACGCGGTCGGGCTTGCCGTCGTGGTCGGAGTCGAAGTTCGTCTCGACCCAGAGCTCCTGGCGGATCCACTGCGTGGAGTCGGCGAAGGCCGGAACGATCTGCGCCATGCCGTTCGTGAAGACGGGACGTGCCTTCTCCTGCGCCTGCGCGTCGGCCAGGTTGAAGAGCGCGCCGAGCGCGGCAGCGATCAACGCGGCAACCGCCGAACGGCTGAGAGGTGTTGTCATGCCGCGAATATGGCGCGCAACCCTGCGACGCGCGAACCGCCGCGTTAGGACACACAAAACGGGCGCCGAGCGCTCGGCGCCCGTTTCTTCCCACGATGTGACTGGATCGGCTTAGTACATGCCGCCCATGCCGCCGCCCGGCGCCGCCGGAGCCGGCTTGTCTTCCTTCTTCTCGACGATCAGCGCTTCCGTCGTGAGGAGGAGGCCCGCGATCGACGCCGCGTTCTGCAGCGCCGTACGCGTCACCTTCGTCGGGTCGATGACGCCGGCCTGGACGAGGTTCTCGTACGTGTCGGTGAGCGCGTTGTAACCGAACGCGTCATCCTTCGAGCCGCGCACCTTCTCGACGACGATCGAGCCTTCACCGCCGGCGTTCTGGACGATCATGCGGAGCGGCTCTTCGATCGCGCGACGGATGATGTCGACGCCGATCTGCTCGTCGGACTCGAGCTTGAGGTTCTTGAGCGCGCGCTGCGCACGGACCAGGGCGACGCCGCCGCCCGGGACGATGCCCTCTTCGACCGCGGCACGCGTGGCGTGCAGCGCGTCTTCGACGCGAGCCTTCTTCTCCTTCATCTCGGCTTCCGTCGCCGCGCCGACGTTGATCACCGCGACGCCGCCGGCGAGCTTCGCCAGACGCTCCTGGAGCTTCTCCTTGTCGTAGTCCGACGTGGAGGTATCGATGGCGGCCTTGATCTCCTTGATGCGGCCCTGGATCGTGTCCTCGGTGCCGTTGCCGTCGATGATCGTCGTGTTGTCCTTGTCGACGACGACGCGCTTCGCGCGGCCGAGGTCGGTGACGACCGCGTTCTCGAGCTTGAAGCCGACTTCCTCGCTGACGACCTGGCCGCCGGTGAGGATCGCGATGTCCTGGAGCATCGCCTTGCGGCGATCGCCGAAGCCCGGGGCCTTCACGGCCGCGACCTTGAGCGTGCCACGGAGCTTGTTCACGACGAGCGTCGCGAGCGCTTCACCTTCGATGTCCTCGGCGATGATGAGGAGCGGGCGGCCCTGCTGGGCGACCTTCTCGAGCACCGGGAGGAGATCCTTCATCGACGAGATCTTCTTGTCGTGGATGAGGATGAACGGATCGTCGAGGACCGCTTCCATCTTCTCCGGGTCCGTGACGAAGTACGGCGAGACGTAGCCGCGATCGAACTGCATGCCCTCGACGGTGTCGAGGTTCGTCTCGAGGCCGCGGGCCTCTTCGACCGTGATCACGCCGTCCTTGCCGACCTTCTCCATCGCTTCCGCGATGAGGTTGCCGATCTCCTGATCGTTGTTCGCCGAGATCGTGCCGACCTGCGCGATCTCCTTCTTGCCCGAGGTCGGGACGGAGATCTTCTTCAGCTCTTCGGTGATCGCTTCGACGGCCTTCTGGATGCCGCGCTGGATCGCCATCGGGTTCGCGCCGGCCGTGACGTTCTTGAGGCCTTCGCGGAAGATCGCCTGGGCGAGGACGGTCGCCGTCGTCGTGCCGTCGCCGGCGTTGTCCGACGTCTTCGTGGCGACTTCCTTCACCATCTGCGCGCCCATGTTCTCGAGCGGATCGGTGAGCTCGATCTCCTTGGCGACGGTGACGCCGTCCTTGGTGACCGTCGGGGCGCCGAACTTCTTGTCGATGACGACGTTGCGGCCCTTCGGACCGAGCGTGACCTTCACGGCCTCGGCGAGCTGATCGACGCCGCGCTTGAGCGCCGCGCGCGCGTCCACGTTGAAATGGAGTTCCTTGGCTGCCATGGTGCTGAGCCCTCTATCTAAGAATTGAGATGAGCGTTTGTGAATTAACCGAGGACCGCGAGCACGTCCGACTCGCGGAGGATGAGCAGCTGCTCACCGTCGACGGTCACTTCGGTGCCGCTGTACTTCCCGTAGAGGACCTTGTCGCCGACCTTCACGTCCATCGGCACGCGCTTGTCCTTCTCGTAGCGGCCCGGGCCCACGGCGACGATCTCGCCCTGCTGCGGCTTTTCCTTCGCCGTATCCGGGATGTACAACCCGCCGCGCATCGTCTCGGCTTCTTCCAGCGCCCGGACGACAACGCGATCGGCCAGCGGGCTGACCTTCACACTGGTCTTGGTGGCCATACGGTATGCGCCTCCTGTCTATCGCTGCGGTGAAAAATGAAATGAAAATGGGCTGTTAGCACTCTCCATGCTGGAGTGCTAACAGCCCCAATTCTATCCCCCTCAAAATCGACAGTCAAGCCCCGCCCATCACTGCCGATGCCGGTGCTAACGCCTGATTTTACAATGCCTTACAGGCTCGTCAGTGCCTGCCTTACAACGACGGCGTGCGGAGCAGATCGTGTGCGATCTGGAGCCCCTGAAGGGTCAGATGCGGCTCGACGCGGTCGAACGACCGGCACACCTTCGCGAGGGTCTCGGCGAAGCCGCCCGTCGCCACGACCAGCGGCGCCTCGGGACGCGGCCACTCCGCCTTGATGCGCGCCACGATCCCGTCGATCGAGTCCGCGGCGCCGAACATCACGCCGGCGCGAATGCAGTCCTCGGTGCGCGTGCCGATCGCGCGCGTCGGCAGCGTGAGCTCCGTCGCCGGGAGCTTCGACGTCCGGCGCGTGAGCGTCTCGGCCGCCGTCGCGATCCCCGGCGCGATCACGCCGCCGAGGAAGACGCCGTCAGACGTGATGCAATCGAAGGTCGTCGCGGTGCCGAGGTCGACGACGATCGCATCGCGATGATAGAGCCGGCTCGCGGCGAGCGTGTTGATGATGCGGTCGGCGCCGACGGTCATCGGCTCGTCGACCTGGAGCGCGATCGGCAGCGCGGCGCGCGCATCGACGATCAACGGCGGACCGACCTCGAAGTACGACGTGCACGCGCTGCTCAACGGCCCGGTCACCCGCGGCACCCCCGAGCCGATCGCGACGCTCTCGACGACCTCCGGACCGAAGCCGCTCGCCGCGAGCAGTGAGCGGAGCAGCGTCCCCAGCTCGTCGGACGTGCGCTCGACGCCCGTCACGATCCGCCAGTGTCCGCGCAGCTCGGCCTCGCTGAACAACCCGACGGTCGTCTCGGTATTGCCGACGTCGAACACGAGAATCACGCCTCTTCCTCCAGTACGAGTGAACCGGCCCGCACCGCGGTTCGCGTCGGCGGGCCGTCCGAGGAAGCTACGTCGACCAGCAATGCCCCGCTGGCGTCGATCCCGGCGACCGTGCCGCGGGCCGGCTCGACGGCGCGGCGTCCCGCGGCCCAATCGCGCGCCGCGAACATCTCCCGCTCAGCGACGGTCAGCGGTCCACGCAATGCCGCGGCACGGCGCAGCCCGGGCATGATCGCGTTCAACACGTCGTCGCGCGTCACTCCGGCGCGCAGCCCGATCGCGCGCGTCTCGCTCGCCGGCGGACGCAGGTTGATGCCGACGCCGATCGCGACCCACTCCGGCTCCCCTTCCCGCCAGCGCGCCTCGATCAGAATGCCCGCGAGCTTGCGCCCGGCCACATAGAGATCGTTCGGCCACTTGAGCTGTACACTCGACTCGGCGAGCGCGTCGAGCGCCGGCGCGAGCGCGAGCCCGACGCGCAGCGAGAGGACGTCGAGCGCGCTCGCGTCGCGCGGCCGTTCGATCAGCGTCAGCCAGACGCCGGCGCCCTTCTCCGAGCGCCAGCTGCGCCCCATGCGGCCGCGCCCCGCGGACTGCGCGTCGGCGACGATGAGCGTCCCCGGCTCGGCGCCCTTCGACGCCAGCTCGTGGGCGACGTCGAGCGTCGATCCGACCTCGTCGAAGTGGACGAGGCGCCAGCCCGGATTACTTGATGAAGAGGAAGAAATAGACGATCGCCAGCGCGATGCGGTACCATCCGAAGAAGGTGAAATCGCGCTTCTTGATGAAGTTCAGGAAGGACTTGATCGCGAGGATCGCCGTGACGAAGCTGACGACGAACCCGACGCCGAGCGCGCCGACGTTCTCGGTCAGGGCGGAGTGATTCTTCAGCAGCTCGAGACCGCTCGCCGCGAGCATCGTCGGGACGGCGAGCATGAACGAGAACTCGACGATCGTGCGCTTGCGGACGCCGATCAGCGAGCCGCCGACGATCGTCGCCGCCGAGCGCGACACGCCGGGGATCACGGCGATCGCCTGAAAGAGTCCGATGAGCAGCGCGCGCTTGTAGGTGATCTCGGAGAAATCGATCTCCGCCTCTTCCTGCTTGTTGAAGCGCTCGAAGACGATCAGCGCGATGCCCCCGATGAGCAGCGTCGAGAGGACGACCATCAGGTTTCCGAGCAGGTAGCCCTTGATGATCTTGTAGACGGTGAGGCCGATGATGCCCGTCGGGATGAAGGCGACGGCGAGCTTCATCAGCACGTCCCAGTTCCAGAACTTCTTCCAGTACAGCACGACCACGGATAGGATCGCGCCGAGCTGGATGATGATCTGGAAGCTCTTCACGAACTCCGTCTCGGTCAGGTGCATGACGTGCGTCGTCAGGATCAGGTGCGCCGTCGATGAGATCGGAAGAAACTCCGTCACACCTTCGACGATGCCGAGGATCAGGGCCTGAATGAGATTCACGTGGCTGCGGGAGGGGGTTCGGTGTCGGACTTCCGGCTCGCCGTGGATGGCTGCGCGAGCGCGTACTCGTAAAAGGCTTCGTACTGGCTGACGATCGCATCGAGCGAGAAGCGCTCGCGGGCGTCGGCGGCAGCCAATGTGCTCATCCTGTGCCAGCGGTCGCGGTCGCGCAGGATGTCCACGGCGGCGCGGGCCATCCCCTCGACGTCGCCGACGGGTCGAAGGAATCCGGTCTCGCCCTCGCGGACGACTTCGGGGAGCCCGCCGACCTCGGTGCCGATCACCGGCACGCCCGTCGCCAGCGCCTCGAGCGCGCTCAGACCGAACGACTCGCCGCTCGAGGGAAGAAGGAACAGATCCGCCCCCGCGAGCAAGGGCGCGACGGTGTCGATCTTTCCGAGAAAGAAAACTTTGTCCTGGACGCCGAGCTCGCGCGCCTCCGCCTCGGCATCGACACGATCGGGGCCATCGCCGACCATCACGAGCACCGCCGGCATCTCGTCCTTCACCTTCGCGAACACGCGCACCACGTCGCGCACCCGCTTCACCGGCCGGAAGTTCGAGATGTGCATCAGCACCGCGGTGTCCGACGGCAGCTGCTCGTCGAGGATCGAGGTGTAGCGCGACCGGTCGTAGATCTCCGGATCGACGAAGTTCGGGATCACCTCGATTCGGCAGGCGGTGCAGCCGAAGGTGCCGAGCGTCTCTGTCTGGAGGTAGCGCGACACCGCGGTGAGCCCGTCGGACTTCTCGATCGAGAACTTGGTGATCTGGCGGAACGACGGGTCCTGCCCGACGATGGTGATGTCGGTGCCGTGGAGCGTCGTCACGACCTTCACGTCGTTGCGCGTCTGGCGCAGCATCTCCTTGGCGATCCAGGCGCTCGTGGCGTGCGGAATCGCGTAATGGCAGTGCAGCAGATCGAGGTCGTGCGCGAGCGTGACCTCGTGCATGCGCACGGCGAGCGCGAGGTCGTACGGCGGATACTCGAACAGCGGATAACGGCCGACGTCCACTTCGTGGAAGTAGATGCGCGGGGTGAACGCCGGCAGCCGGAACGGCTGTGCGTAGCTGATGAAGTGGACCTCGTGGCCGCGCCGCGCGAGGGCGATGCCGAGCTCCGTGGCCAACGCTCCCGAACCGCCGTAGGTCGGGTAGCAGGTAATACCGATCTTCACGAACCAACTCCTTGGCCGACCCAGTCGCGGACTCGGGCCTGCCAATCCGGTGCAAGGGGGTCGACTCGCGTCACGGCCTCGTCGGGAAGTTGATGCCGGAACCAGGTCCGCTGCCGTTTCGCGTACTGGCGGGTGTCGATGAGAATTCGCTCATGAGCGTCCCTGATCGACAGCTCGCCGCGCGCCATGCGGCGCACGACGTCGTATCCGGTCGAGTTCCACGCCGGCGCATCCGGCGGAATGGTCTGCATGAGGCGCTGCACCTCGTCCGTCCAGCCCTGGTCGAACATGACATCGATGCGCCGGGCGATCCGCTCGGCGAGCGGCGGTCCCGGGTCCACCACAAGATAGTGCGGACGCCAACGGGGGCGGCGCGGCCGCTCGCGATGGAGGTCACTCAGCCGGCGGCCGGTGAGCAGCGCGATCTCGATCGACCGCAGGAGCTGCGTGCGGCCGAGATGCGCGCGCGGCGGGTCGAGCGTTTCGGTCCAGACGCGCAGCTCTTCGGTCGAGCGCTCCGCGAGCTCCGCCTCGAGCGCCCGGCGACGCTCGGCGTCGAGCTCCGGCTCGGTGAACAGCCCTTCGAACAGCGCGCGCAGGTAGAGTCCCGTGCCGCCGACGACGAGCGGTATGCGTCCCTCGGCGTGCGCGCGCTCGATCCATTCATCGGCCGCCGCGGCCCACGCCGCCGCCGAATAGCGCGTCGTCGGATCGACGATGTCGATCCCCTCGTGCGGGACGAGCCGCTGCTCCGCGGGCGTCGGCTTCGCGGTGCCGACGTCGAATCCCCGGTAGACCTGGCGGGAGTCGGCGCTGATGATCGTCGTCGGACCTGCTTCCGCGAGCCACATCGCGATCCCGCTCTTCCCCGCGGCCGTCGGGCCGCAGAGCACGAGCACGTCAGCGACGGCCGAAGCGTCGCTCAATTTCGTCCCAGGTCAACTGAACGATCGTCGCGCGGCCGTGCACGTCGTGCGCCGGGAGCGTCGTGTCGCGAAGCGCGATGAACAGCGCGCGCATCTCCGACGGCGACAGGAGGTCGCCCGCCTTGATCGCCGCCTTGCACGCCACGGTCGCGGCGAGCCGTTCATGTCGAGCGTGCGACGACGCTTCTCGGTCGCCGGTGAGCGACGCAAGCGTATCGCGCACGCAGCGCTCGGGGTCGAAGCGCGGATGCGGCATCGGCACGGCGCGCACGATCAGCGTGTGTCCGCCGAATCCGTCGATCTCGAAGCCGAGCCGCTCGAACAGCTCTCGGTCCCGCTCGAACGCGTCGGCTTCCGCCGGACCGAGATGCAGCGTCATCGGGAACAGGAGACGTTGCGCCGGCTGCTCACCGCCTTCGAGCGTTTTCATGAACTGCTCGAACAACACCCGCTCGTGCGCCGAGTGCTGATCGATGAGCACCACGCCGTGCTCGTGCTCGAACATGATGTAGGTGCGATGCAACTGCGTGAGCGGAGGCACCGGCGGCTCGGGGACAGCTGCGGTCGGTGTGGGCGCGTCCGGCGCGCGCTCGATGTTCGTCTCGGCTTCGGCGAAGAGACCGTCGTCGACGGGAACGGCGGGCGCGGGCTGCAGCGCATCGACGTCGACGTGCACCGGCTCGGGCAGCGCGGCCGGCGCGGCAGCGGGCCACACCGCGCGGCCGAAGGTCGCGCCGGCGTCGAAGGTTCCGAGGGCACGACGTACCGCGCGCTCGACCGTCTGCTCGACCTGCCAGCGATCGCGGAAGCGCACTTCGGCCTTCGCCGGATGCACGTTCACATCGACCATGTCGGCGGCGACGACGAGATCGAGGAAGATCGTCGGCCGCACGCCGGAGGGAATCGTCGAGCGATAGGCCGCCTCGGCGGCGCGCACGATGCCGGTGTCGCGAATCGCGCGACCGTTCACGGAGAGAAAGACGCGCCGCGACGCGGTGCCGACGTCCGCCGGGCGCTCGACGAGTCCCGCAACGTGCGTGGTGCCGCTCACCTCGTCGACCTCGAGCACGCGCCCGGCAAACTGCGCGCCGAACACCGCGGCGAGTCGATCGCGCAGCGTCGGCGCCGTAGGGAGGGTGAGCATCGGCTTGCCGTCGTGCGTCACCGTGACGCGCACGTCGCGGCGCGTCATCGCCATCACGCTCACGACGTCGAGGATCGCGCGCCATTCCGAGCGCGTCCCCTTGAGAAACTTGAGACGGGCCGGCGCGTTGTAGAACAGCCGCGAGACGCGCACCGTCGTGCCTCTGCGACGAGCCGCGGGTGCGATCTCCTTCACCGCCCCGCCGTCGACGCGCACCACCGTCCCCTCGCCGTCGACAGGAGCGGTCTCGAGCTCGAGCTGCGAGACCGAGGAGATCGCGGCGAGCGCCTCACCGCGAAAGCCGAAGCTGCGCACGCCCACGAGATCGCTCGCCGCGCGGATCTTGGACGTCGCATGGCGCTCGATCGAGAGCAGCGCGTCGTCGCGTCCCATCCCGCAGCCGTCGTCGCTCACGCGAATCGTCTGGCGGCCGCCGTCCTCGATCGCGAGATCGATCGACGTCGCGCCCGCATCGAGCGCGTTCTCGATCAGCTCTTTCACCACCGACGCCGGACGCTCGACGACCTCGCCCGCGGCAATCTGATCGGCGACGGCGCTCGGCAGGACAGCGATGCGGCGCGCCTGCTCGGGCGCGGAATGCGGGGACGTGGGTGCGGCGGTCACGCAGGCAAGCTAGCAGCGGATCGGCTCACCGTCATCCTGAGCCGAAGGCTCAGGATGACCTACTCGGCGAGCCCCTGCGACGCGTCGCGGACGTCGAGCGAGATCAGGCCGGCGTTCTCGATCCACCCATCCCGGCCGTAGTCGAGGACGACTCGCGACCACGCGCCCTGACGACCGGTCACGCGCACGACCTCACCGATGATCGCCGTCGCTCCCCGTTCACCGCCGAGCTCCGGGTCGCTGCTCAGCGACGCGGTGTGTCGCATCACGGCGACGTGACGTCCGGAGAGCCGTTCGGCGAGCACGAAGCCCGCGATCGCGATGCAGCCAGCGACCGCCGCGAGCACAGCGGTCTCGCGTCCGCCCATCGCGAGTCCGCGCGACGCACGGAACGCGGCGAAGCCCCAGGCGACGCACCAGAGCACCGCGGCGAGATCGAACAGCCACGACGCCGGCAGCGGGAAGACGTAGCCCGCCGACGTCCACGGAAGGGAGTGTGCGAGCTCGACGCGATCGCGCAAATCTCCCGCGAGCGGCTCGAGGCGCAGGCCGCGCTGCCAGGCCGCGACGCTGCGTGCCGTATCGCCGACCGCCCACGACGCCGTGCCGAGGTTTGCCCACGCGTCCGGCGCCGACGGCTCGGCCTGCGCGGATGCGATGAACGATTCGCGCGCGGCGGCGAAGTCGTGACGCGCATACGCTGTCACGCCGACGTCGAACTCGTGCTGTGCCCGCGCGGCGTCGAGCGCGTGTAGCGACGCGACGGCGGCGACGAGGAGCACCAGCGTCGTCACGCCGGCACCGCGAATCGATGTGCGCGGCAGCGATTCGCCGTCAACGGTGCGATAGATCTCGGCGGCGCGTTGCGCGGCGTCTTCGGCAAGGCGCCCCGACGACGAGAACGCCGCCTCGTCGAGCTGGCGCAGGAAGCGTTCGGCTTCGAGTGCGGTGTCGGTCGAGACGCCGCGACGGCGCAGCGCGCGAGCGAGGCCGCCCGTGCGCGTGAAGCTCTCCGGATCGAGGCCGAGGCGATCGGCCAGCGCGAGCGTATACGCGCGCCGCACCTCGCAGGCGTCGCGCGATGCCTCCTGCTTCGCGAGGGCGGCGAGCCGCGCGGCGTTGTCGCGAACCGTGGACGCCGTGCGCTGCCGACGCTCGCGCGTGCGCAGCGAGACCGCGGGCAACGGTACGAGGGCGAGCGCGATCCAGAAGAATGGATGCTCGTGCAGCGGCGTCCGCGGCGCGCCGCGATAGCGGGTCCGCAACGGCAGCAGCGTCTCGGCGCGCTCGGTGTCCGCGGACGCGAGCGTCCCCGGACGCACGGTGAGATGCGTCGGATTCGTCGACGTCGTCTCGTAGCGGCGCGTATCCGGATTGAAATAGCTGTAGCGAATCGGCGGGAGATCGAGCTCGCCGGCGATCTTCGGAGTGAGCACCCAGTCGAACTCCTTCGCGCCGGCGATGCGGCGCGCGGTCGTGTCGACCTCGACGCGCTCGTCGCCCTTCACGAGGTTCGCCCAGCTGAGCCCCACCGACGGACGCGGGAACAGCTTGACGTTGCCGGTGCCGGAGACGCGAATCGTGAGCGTCATTGGATCGCCGACGCGCGAGCCGGCGGTATCGAGCCGCGCCGCGACGTGCAGGTTGCCGACGGCACCGCCGTAATCGGTCGGGCGCCCGGCCGACGGCGGATCGAGCGCGACGATCACGGTGCTGTCGGTCGCGAGCTCGTGGGTCTCCTCGCGGCTGAAGAAGCTCGCCGAAAGGGGGAGCGAATAGACGAGCTGCGCGGGGGGAATCGCGAAGCGCCCCGGCATGAGCGGGAACAGCGCGCGCTGATACACGAGCGCGTCGAAGCAGCTCGACTCGAACAGCTTTCGCCGTGAGTCGCCGCGCGACGGCAGATCGTACGCGAGCATCGACTGCATGTCCGGCGGAAAGAACGTCGGATTGCGTCGCAGGCGGTCGCGCACGACGTCGTTGAGAAAGACCGCGACCTCGTAGTTCGCCTGCTGCCCGACGTACACCGTCTCCGGCGCGGCGAGCCCGCGCATGCGCACGTCGAGACTGGTGTCCACACGCGCACGCGCGACGACGATCGGCCGGTTCAGGTGTCCATTGCCGCGGATGGAGATCGGCAACGCGCGCGAGCGCACCGTCGTCCCGCCCTGGCGCACCTCGAACGGCGGGATCACGTACTGACCGTTGCGATCGGTCGTGATCACGTAGCGATACTCGGCCGTGAGCGACCGGTTGCCGCGCGACAGCGTGACGTGCGGGACCGGTGACGACCGCAGGACGTCGAACGGCGCGAACGGCGGCGCGATCAGGCGCGGGGCTTCGGTTCCCGGCGCCGTCACGGCAACGCTGACTTCGATCGCTTCGCACGCCGACGCCGTGTCCGGCGCCTGCGCGACGATCGCCAACTGAAACGCGCGCGCGAGCGCGCCGATCACCAGTCCTTTCCTCCCGGGGGCGGCTCGGTCTTGTTCTGCTTCTGCTTCTTCGCCTGCACATCACGCTCTTCGCGCGCCGCGCTGCCGAGAAGCTGTTCCGCCTGCTGCTGTCCGAGCCCGCCCTGTGGCTGCGGCTGCTGATTCTGCGGCGACTGATCC
>CBHWBX010000041.1:0-15936 GCA_966111935.1 uncultured Gemmatimonadaceae bacterium | reverse complement strand
GCCCTCGCCGAGCGTGGCGTCGCGGTGACGCTGAGCGGTCACACGCATTGGGGGCAGTTCGCGTTTCCGCGTCACGGCTGGAGCCTGGCGTCGCCTTTCCTCGAGCATGCGATGGGCGCGCACGTCGACCGCGATTCGGCGCTCTACATCTCTCCTGGAACCGGCTACTGGGGCATCCCGTTCCGACTCGGCGCGAGCCCGGAGATCACCCTCGTCACGCTGCGCCGCGGTGCGACGACCACCGCGCGCGTGCATCCCGCGCGCTCGGCCCGTGCTGCATGAGTGACCCGCAAAACGCGACACCGTACGAGCTCATCGGCGGCGACGCCGGAGTGCGAACGCTCGTCGATCGATTCTATGACCTGATGGATACGGCGCCCGAGGCGGCGACGATCCGCAAGCTCCACGCGGCGAGCCTCAAGGCGTCGCGCGAGAAGCTCTATCTGTACCTCACCGGATGGACCGGCGGCCCGCCGGTGTACGTCGAGAAGTACGGCCATCCGCGGCTGCGCGCGCGGCATCTGCCGTTCGCGATCAGCTCGCGCGAGCGCGACGAATGGCTCTGGTGCATGGACCGCGCGCTGAACGAGCAGGAGATGCCCGCCGAGCTGCGCGAGTTCCTGCGCGAGAAGCTGCACGCCCTCGCCGATCACATGCGGAATCAGCCCGACGCGTTAGGTTGAACCCATGGTCAAAACACTCAGCCCCTATCGCTCGCTGCCGCCCGAGAAGCGGGTAGCGCTCGTGCAGCACATGATCGCGTCGAGCAAGGAAGGACGCGCCCTGTTCATCGCGCGCCTCGCGGCGCGCAACGGCTTCCGTCCGGTGACGCTGCAGTCCTGGCCGGCCGACAAGCTCGCGAAGGAAGTGGTGCGCACGCGCGCCGAGACGAACGACGACGAGCTCAATCTGCTGCACACGCTGTACGTGGAGATCGAGCCGCAGATCCAGGCGACGTTCCTCGATGCCGCCGGTGTGAAGCACGAGAACGGCGTGATGGCCGACGATCTCGAGGCGCCGTACACGAGCGCCGAAGGCGTAAAGGCCGGCGTCGAAGCGGTGCGCGCGCAGCACGGCGAAGAGGGTGAGCGGTTTCTCCAGACGCTGGCGCGGTACGCGAGCGAAGGGTGGCCGGGGATCGGCGAGAGCCTTTAGCTCGTCATCCCGAGCGCAGCGAAGGACCGCCGGTTCGTCTCGCCACTGGCCTATCCGTTGCCTTATGAGGGCCCAACGTTTGCCCCGCAACACATTGTTGCAGAAGGAGATACGGATGAGGTCGTCCATAAGGAAATACACGCGTCTCGCCGCGGCGGGACTCGGCATCGCCGCGGCGGCGGCGTGCAGCCACACCGGAAGTGGCGAGCTCGGTGGCGAGCTCGGTCGATTCAATCAGGGCGATGCGCTGGTCATTTTCGATAACCAGTCGCTCGACCAGGCGGACGTCTACGCCGTGACCTCGGGCTCGGATCTGACGCGCATCGGCACCGTGTTCCCGGGACGCTCGGATACCCTGCGTGTGCCGGCGTCGATGGTCGCGAACGGCTCGGGGGTCAACATCGTCTCGCGACTGCTCGCGCATTCGTATGCACCGTCGAGCGGAATCCTGGCGTTGCACCCCGGCGACATCTTCTCGGTCAGGTTGTCCACGGACGGCCGGAACATCATCGCGCTGCCCGCGCGCTGACGAAGCGCGGGCATTTCGTCAAATTTTATCCAACGCTCGCCGGGGCTGTCCGCTCTGGCGAGCGCCGACGTCTGTCCAATAGCTTGAGAGTGAGGACCTCACTCGCTCCCAACCTATTAATGACACGTCTTCGCACACTTCCAGTCGCGGCGGCGGCCGCGCTGCTCGCGGCGCCACTCGCCGCGCAGTCGACGCAGTTTCCGACCTCCGACGCCACGCTGCAGCGCATCTGGCGTCTCGGCATGGACAGCTCGCAGGTCCAGCCGCTCGCGCAGGCTCTCTTCGATTCGGTCGGGCCGCGTCTGACCGGCGGCCCCGGACTGCTCGCGGCGAGCAACTGGGTGATCGGCAAGTACAAGTCGTGGGGCATCGACGCCAAGCGTGAGAACTACGGAACGTGGCGCGGCTGGCGTCGCGGCACGTCACACATCGACCTCGTGTCGCCGCGGGTGCGGTCGCTCGAAGGGACGATGCTCGCGTGGAGCCCGGGCACGAAGGGCGCGCCGGTGACGGCGCAGGCGATCGTGCTGCCGAAGTTCAAGGACAGCACCGAATTCGTGAAGTGGCTCCCGCAGGCGCGCGGCAAGATCGTGCTGCTCTCGCCGGCGTGGCCGACCTGTCGTCCGAGCGAGGACTGGTACCGCTACGCGACGCCGGCGTCGATGGCGCGCATGGATTCGTCGATCGCGCAGATGCAGCGCGACTACGCGGTCGATCCGGACAGCACGAAGCTCTATCGCGGCACGGGATACACGCTCGCTCTCGGCACGGGCACGCTCGGCATGCGTCTCGAGAAGGCGGGGGTCGCGGGCATGATCTCGTCGCGACCGAAGCAGAGCGGCTTCCCCGATCCGTTCGCGACGCAGGCGGGCGCGCTCGGCGGTCGTGGTGGTCGTGGCGGCGCGGCCGGCGGCGCGAGCATGCGCGGCGGCGGCGGTCCCGGCACGAACATGACGGCGGGCGTCGCGCAGGCCGGCCAGCCGCTCGTCTATCAGGGTGCCGGCGGCTGGGGAACGATGGAGATCTTCGAGACGTACAACACCCGTACGCCGGCCGTGACGCTGACGTGCGAGGACTACGGTCTCGTGTATCGTCTTGCGGCGAACAATCAGAAGCCGATGGTCCGCCTCGATCTCGACGCCTCGCTGCTCGGCGAGCAGCCGGTGTTCAACACGATCGGCATGATTCGCGGCACCGAGCATCCGGATCAGTACGTGATGCTGTCGGCGCACTTCGATTCGTGGGACGGCTCGTCGGGCGCGACGGACAACGGCACGGGAACGCTCATGGCGATGGAAGCGATGAGAATTCTCAAGCAGGCGTATCCGGCCCCGAAGCGCACGATCCTCGTCGGCCATTGGGCGAGCGAGGAGCAGGGGCTGAACGGCTCGCGCGCGTTCACCGAGGACCATCCGGAAGTGATGAAGGGATTGCAGGCGCTGTTCAATCAGGACAACGGCACGGGCCGCGTGCAGTCGGTGACCGCGGCGGGGCTCACGGACATCGGACCGCACCTCAAGTCGTGGTACGAGAAGCTGCCGTCGTTCTTCACCGACAGCACGAGCCCGAACGTCGTGTCGTGGTCGTTCAGCGATACGCCGACCGGCAACCCGGGCGGCACCGACGGCGCGGTCTTCGCCTGCTACGGCACGCCGTCGTTCGGCATGGGCGCGGTGGGCTGGAACTACGGCTCGTACACCTGGCACACCAACCGCGACACGTACGACAAGGTCGTGATGGATGACCTGAAGCACAACGCGACGCTCGCGGCGATGATGACCTATCTGGCGAGCGAGGATCCGGCGTTCATCAAGCGCGATCGTTCGCCGGGCAACTGGCCGGCCGGCTGGCCGGAGAACTGCGGCAAGGCTCCGCGCAAGACGAAGCCGCGGTTGTAAGAACCTCTGGAGGGACCGATGCGAAGCACCCTACTCGGTTCCCTGCTCGTCCTCGCGGCGACCGGCGCGTCACTCGACGCGCAGGTCGTCTCGGCGGGCAAGCAGGCGAGCGACGCCGCCGCGGTGGCGAAGGCGCGGGCCGACAGCACGCGCTATCCGTATACCGAGGCGGACATTCAGTTCATGCAGGGGATGATCCATCACCACGCGCAGGCGTTGCAGATGGCGCGCATGGCGCCGTCGCACGGCGCGAGCGCGGCCGTGCTGACGCTGTGCGGCCGGATCATCAACGCGCAGAACGACGAGATCAACTTCATGTCGCAGTGGCTGCGGGATCGAAACCAGGAGGTGCCCGATCCCGTACCTGGGCCCATGAAGATGAAGATGGGCGGCATGGAGCACGAGATGCTGATGCCGGGCATGCTCACCCCCGAGCAGATGAAGGCGCTCGACGCGGCGCGCGGCGCCGACTTCGACCGGCTCTTCCTCGAGGGGATGATCCAGCACCACACCGGCGCCGTCTCGATGGTCCACGACCTCGAGAACACCTACGGAGCCGATCAGGATCTTGTAATTCAAAAACTATCACAAGACATCCAGGTCGACCAGACGACCGAGATCGCCCGGATGCGGAAGATGCTCGCCGAGCTCGTGCTCGGCGTGAAGCTGCCCTGACCTTCGATTGCGACACCCGGCCCGAGACGCGTCGGGCCGCCGAATTCCCACTCCACGCAGGAATCACCATGCACGCTTCGACCCGTACCCTCACGCTCGCCCTGACGGCAGCGGCGGCCGCGGCTTGTTCGAGCTCGACGAGCTCGATGAGCAGCGCCCCGACGCCGCTGCAGGCCGGCACGACCACGACCGACATGTCGTGGATGAACGCGATCCCGGCCCCGACGCCCGACACCCGCGTCGGCCTCCGCGCCGGCCAGTTCGACGCCGCCCAGGGCATCTGGAACATGCGGCTCCTCTCGGCGACCCGCCCCTCGGAGAAGTTCGTCGGCTCGACGAACTCCGACCTCGCGTTCAAGGGGAACTACGTCATCCAGGGCAGCTACAACGGCTACCAGATCTGGGACATCAGCAACCCGTCGGCGCCGTCGCTCGTCGTCGGCAACTACTGCCCGGCGTCGCAGAGCGACGTGTCGGTCTACCAGAACTTACTGTTCGTCTCGGCGGAAGGCACCACGGGCCGCATCGACTGCGGCGCCCAGGGCGTGAAGGACGCCGTGAGCAGCGAGCGTATCCGCGGCGTGCGCATCTTCGACATCTCGGACATCCGTCATCCGAAGAACGTCGCGAACGTCCAGACCTGCCGCGGCTCGCACACCCACACGGTGCTCGTCGACCCGAAGGACAAGGACAACGTGTACGTCTACGTCTCTGGCTCGGCCGGCGTGCGCTCGGACAAGGAGCTTCCGGGCTGCATCGCGAACCCGGACGACCCGAACACGACGCAGTTCCGCATCGAAGTCATCCGCGTGCCGCTGTCGAACCCGTCGGCGGCTGCGATCGTCAGCTCGCCGCGCATCTTCAACAACCTCGCCCGCGTGCACAGCCACGGCATGACGGCGCAGGAGAAGATCGACGCCGACAAGGCGGTCGCCGCGGCGAAGGCGCGCGGCGCGTTCATCGGTGAAGTCCAGGGACAGTCGGTGATCGTGCCCGACAACTTCGCCAACGGCCTGCTCGACAGCCTCGTGAAGGCGCGCGGCGGCAGCGGCGCCCCGACGTCGGCCGACAGCGCGAAGCTCCACACCGAGCTCCAGGGCATCCTGAACCGGATGTTCGGCGTCGCGCCGGGCGCGGCGAACGCCAACCGTCCGGGCATCACGCAGTGCCACGACATCACGGTGTATCCGGGCGTCGGCTACGCCGGCGGCGCGTGCGAGGGCTACGGCCTCCTGATCGACATCAAGGACCCGGTGAACCCGGTCCGCCTCGATGCCGCGTCGGACACGAATTTCTCGTACTGGCACTCGGCGACGTTCAACAACGACGGCACCAAGGTGCTCTTCTCGGACGAGTGGGGCGGCGGCGGCGCGCCGAAGTGCCGCGCGAGCGATCCGAAGGAGTGGGGCTCGGACGCGATCTTCTCGATCGTGAACGGCAAGCTCCAGTTTCAGAGCTACTACAAGATGCCGGCCGCGCAGACGTCGCTCGAGAACTGCGTCGCGCACAACGGCTCGCTGATCCCGATCCCTGGTCGCGACGTGATGGTGCAGGCCTGGTATCAGGGCGGCATCTCGGTGTTCGACTGGACGGACGCGAAGCACCCGCGCGAGATCGCATACTTCGACCGCGGCCCGGTCGACTCGACGCGCTTCTCGATGGGCGGCTCCTGGTCGGTGTACTGGTACAACGGCAACATCGTGAGCTCGGAGATCGCCCGCGGCCTCGACATCCTCGAGCTCGCGCCGAGCCCGTTCCTCTCGCAGAACGAGATCGACGCGTCGAAGACGGTGAAGCTCGACTACCTGAATACCCAGGGACAGCCGCACTACACCTGGCCGGCGACGTTCGTGCTCGCCCGCGCGTACGTCGATCAGCTCGAGCGCACGAAGGGTCTCGACGCGACGCGCATCCGCACGACCCGCGAGTCGCTGCAGGCCGCCGAGGCGGCGAGCGGCAACGCGCGGAAGGATCTCCTGAACACGCTCGCAGGTCAGCTCGATAGCGAGGCGAAAGGGGCGGAGGCTGCGAAGATCCACACGCTCGTCTCGACGATCCGCAGGATTCCTCAGTAGGGCTGGACCTAACGCGTTGCACTGAAGACGCGGAATAAAATGAAGAAGACGCGGAAGAACTGCAGCATGGGTTCTTCCGCGTCTTCCTTTTTATTCCGCGTCTTCGTTTCTCTTCAGTTCACAACATAGGGACACTCATGAAGTCGCCACGCGCATCAGCCGCTCCAATACCGCCGACAGATCCGGATTATCCTCGAGCACCCTCACGCACGGATCGTAGCCGAGCGTCTCCATCCGCTCGATCGCGTTCCTGATCGTGTAATTGCGCGGGCTGAGGGTGTCGTTCACATCACTCCACTCGAGCGGCATCGACACGCTCGCGCCGGGAAGCGGCCGGACGCTGAACGGTGCGACGATCAGTTGGCCGTGGCGATTCTGGAGGTAGTCGAAGTACACCTTGTCGCCGCGCTTGGTGACGTGGCGGGTGATCGTCGCGATGTCGCCCGTTTCCTTGAGCGCGACGCGCGACAGCAGCTCGCCGAGCGTGCGGCACTGCGCGTAGGTGCACTGCCGGCCGAGCGGAATCAGGATGTGCAGGCCGGTCTTTCCCGTCGTCTTCACGTAGCTCGGCAGCTCGATCGATTCACAGAGGCGACGGAAGACGAGCGCGGAGCGAATGACGTCGGAGAACGGTGCGTCCTTTGGGTCGAGATCGATCACGCACCAGTCGGGCTGCTCGAGCGTTCCGATTCGGCTGTTCCAGATGTGCATCGGGATCGAGCCGAGGTTCGCGACGTACTGGAGCGACTCGAGGTCGTCGCAGACGAAGTAGTTGACGTCGCGCTGAGTGTCCTCGCTCCAGATCGGGTAGGTGCGGATCCACTCGGGTGCGAACTCGGGCGCATCCTTCTGATAGAACGACTTGCCGTCGATGCCGTCGGGGAAGCGCGTCATCACGAGGGGGCGGTTCTTCAGATACGGCGACATCCACGGCCAGATCGCCGTGTAGTAGTCGATCAGATCGCCCTTCGTGTAGCGGTCGGCGGGCCAGTAGATCTTCTTGCGGTTGGAGAAGTTGATGACGCGCGCGGGGGGAACGGCGGCAGCAAGAGCGTCATGCTGAGGGAGTGCAGCAACCGAAGGCCCCCTCTCCGCCGAGGAGGAGCCCTCCTCGGTGCCAAGGGGCCCTTCGCTGCGCTCAGGATGACGCGGATCGCTCGTTCCTCCCTGACGCGTGCACTGCTCCGGCGACTTGTCGTCGCGCATCCGAATCAACGTCGCATGCCGCAGCACGTTGTCCGGCGTCCACTCGCGAAAGCGCACCTCGCACACGTACCGCGACTCGACCCACGTCGTCGTCTTCACCTCCGGGATCGCCGTCGCGCCGACGGGCGGGCCGCACGGCGGCTCGTCGCGCACGATCATCGACAGCTTCTCCCCGAGCTCCGCGAGCAGCGCCTCGTTGAAGCCGGTGCCGACGCGTCCCGCGTAGGTGAGATTTCCGTCGACGTAATCGCCGAGCTGCAGCGCGCCGAGGTGTGACCGCGTGCCCTTCGGCGCCGTGAACCCGACGATCACGAAGTCGGCCGTCTGATCCGCTTTGATCTTGAACCAGCAGTCGCTGCGCCCGCCGCGATAGGGCACGTCGGCGCGCTTCGCGATGATCCCCTCGAGACCATGTGCCTTCACCTGCTCGAGGAACGCTTCGCCCTGCCGCTCGATGTGATCGAGCGTGCGCACGGCGCCGAGCTTCGGCAGCGCGTCCATGAGCAGCGCCTTGCGCGCCGTGAGCGGCAGCGGGCGGAGGTCGAAATCTTCGAACGCCAGGAAGTCGAACGCATAGAACGTCGCCGGTAGCTCGACGGCGGCGTGCGAGACGTCGAGCGGCTGCGTGAGTCGTCCGCGCCGCTGTAAATGCGCGAAGCTCGGCTTCCCCTGCTTGTCGAGCACGACGACCTCGCCGTCGACGATGAACTCGTCGAACGGCATCGCCTTGATCGCGCGCGCGATCTCCGGGAAGACCTTCGTATAGTCGTTGCCGTTGCGCGTGAGCAGCAGCGCTTCGCCGCGCGTCTTCGCGGCGACGAGCCGGTAGCCGTCGAGCTTGAGCTCGAACACCCAGCCGTCGCGCGTGAACGCCTCGTCCCGCGGCTCGGCGAGCATCACCTCGACGTCGCGTGGATCGACGCGACGGCGCGGCGCACCGGCGGCTTCGACGGCCGCGCGCAGCGGCGCCGAGTGCGTACGCCCTTCCTTTACCTCGTCCACGGTGAGGCCGGAGAGCACCGACGTCTCGTCGAACTGGTCGCCGGGCGACGTCACGTAGGCGTCGCGCTCCTTGATCAGCAGCCAATCCTTCACGCTCTTCTTGATCTTCACGAGCGTCCACTTGCCGTGCAGCTTGTAGCCGCGCAGCTCGAAGAGGAGCTTCCCCTTCTCCAGCCCTTCGCGCCAATCCTCGAGTGGCACCCACTCGCCGCGGTCCCACACGATCATCCCGCCGGCGCCGTAGTTCCCCTCCGGAATCTTCCCCTCGAAGTCGCCGTATTCGACCGGGTGATCCTCGACGTGCACGGCGAGGCGCTTGTCGGCCATGTCGTAGGAAGGCCCTTTTGGCACTGCCCACGACTTGAGGACGCCGGCCATCTCCAGCCGCAGGTCATAATGCAGGCGGGATGCAGCATGTTTGTGAACTACGAACAGCCGGCCCGCGACGGGCGAGACGGTCCCGACCGGCTCCGGAGACCGGTCCGCCGAGCGTTTCGCTCGGTAGGTGCTCAGGCTGTCGCCGACGGCGTCGTCGTCACTACTTGCGGCCACGTGCGTCCTTAATGAACGTGATTGTCATCCTGAACCCGCCCGCCCTATGCCCGCCCGTACGATCGGCAACGCCACGATCTCCTTCGGTCTAGTTTCGGTTCCCGTGAACCTCTTCTCGACCGCCGAGAGCAAGACGAACGTCTCGTTCAACATGCTACACAAGAAGTGCAGCTCGCGCCTCAAGCAGCAGTACATCTGCCCAAAGGACAACGAGATCGTCGAGCGCAGCGAGACCGTGAAGGGGTACGAGTTCGCCAAGGATCAATACGTCGTCTTTTCGGCGGAAGAGATCAAGGCGCTCGAGGAAAAGGCGACGGGGATGATCGACATCGTCGAGTTCGTGCCGCTCGCCACGGTCGACCGTGAATATCTCGAGAAGTGCTACTACCTCGCGCCGGACAAGGGCGGCGACCGCGCGTATCGCCTGCTCGTCGCGGCGCTCGCCGACACGGGCAAGGCCGCGCTCGGACAGTACGCGGCGAAGGGCAAGCAGAACCTCGTGCTTCTGCGTCCGTTGAACGGCGTCCTCGTGATGGAGCAGCTCCACTACGCCGACGAGATCCGCCCGACGACCGAGGTGACGATCCCCGACGGCGACGTGAAGCCGACCGAGCTCGCGCTCGCGAAGCAGCTCATCGAGCAGACGACGAACGCGTCGTTCGAGCCGGCGAAGTACAAGGACACGGTGCGCGAGCGCGTGATGGACCTGATCCAGCGGAAGGTCGAAGGCCAGGACATCACCCAGGCCGACGCACCCGCCGACGGCGGCGGCAAGATCATCGACCTCATGGAAGCGCTCAAGGCGAGCCTCGCCGCGACGTCGAAGCCGGAAGCAGCCGTCAAGGTCTCATGAATCTGCGCGCCGGCACGAGCGGCTTCGCGTTCAAGGAGTGGAAGGGCTCGTTCTATCCGTCGGACATGAAGGACGACGGGATGCTCGGCTTCTACGCCGGAAAGTTTCCGACGGTCGAGATCAACAACACCTTCTATCGCCTGCCGAAGGAAGACGTGATCCGCTCGTGGGCCGACCAGGTCCCCGAGCCGTTCACGTTCGCGATCAAGGCGAGCCAGAAGATCACGCACTTCGCGCGGCTGAAGCCCGAGGCGGCAAGCGCGGTCGAGTTCCTGCTCAAGAACACGGCGTCGCTCGGCGCGCGGCTCGGGCCGATTCTGTTTCAGCTGCCGCCGAACCTGAAGAAGGACGTCCCGCGGCTGCAGGCGTTCGTCGATACGCTTCCCGCGGATCGTCGCTACACGATCGAGTTCCGGCACGAGACCTGGTTCGACGACGAGACCTACGAGGTCCTGCGCGCGCGCGACATCGCGATGTGCATCATCGAGCAGCCGGACTTCGCGTCACCGGTCGTAGCGACGGCGTCGTGGGGATACGTCCGGCTCCATCGCTTCGACTACGACGACGCGATGCACGGGGCGTGGGCCGAGCGCATTCACGCGCAGCCGTGGAAGGATGCGTACGTCTTCTTCAAGCACGATGAAGGCGTCGGCTCGGGCCCGCCGGCCGTCGATGCGTTCGTCCGTCTCTGCGCGGCACGCTAAGATCTTGATCGTTCACCTCCTGGACGGAACGTACGAGCTGTTCCGCCATTTCTACGGGCAGAAGCGCTTCGTCAAGGACGGCGAGGATCCACCGACGTACGGCGCGGTGATCGGTGTGCTGAACACCGTGCTCCAGATGGTCGAGACGGGGGCGACGCACGTCGCCGTGGCGACCGATCACGTGATCGAGTCGTTCCGCAACGATCTCTGGCCCGGCTACAAGACCGGCGACGGGATCGACCCCGCGCTGTGGCGCCAATTCCATCCGCTCGAGGAGGCGCTCGTGGCGATGGGCGTCGCAACGTGGCCGATGGTCGAGCTCGAGGCGGACGACGGTCTCGCATCGGGCGCGCATCTCGCGGCGCTCGATGCCCGGGTCGAGAAAGTCTGCATCTGGACGCCGGACAAGGACCTCGGCCAGTGCGTCGTCGGCGAGCGCGTCGTGCAGGTCGATCGCAAGTCCGGCAAGATCCGCGACGCCGCCGGCGTGCGCGAGAAGTTCGGCGTCGATCCGCAACACATCGCCGACTATCTCGCGCTCGTCGGGGATTCAGCGGACGGCTACCCCGGCATCGCCGGCATCGGCGCCGTCACCGCCGCACGGATGATCAACAAGCACGGCACGATCGAACAGTTCCCCCCCGAGGTCCTCGGCGACGAGCAGCGCGAGCTCGCACTGCTGTTCAAGAAGCTCGCGACGCTGCGAACGGATGCACCGCTGTTCGCGAACGTCGATGAGCTGCGGTGGCGTGGCCCCACTCCCGAGTTCGCGGCGTACGCCGAAAAGCTTGGCGATGCCCGTCTCATCGCGCGTGTGAATACAGCTCTCAGCAGGGTCGGCTGACTCGCCGAAAGAACGGCAAAAACGCGAACGAAAATCAAGAAACCCGCGAAGTTGCCAGGATGCCCTTTCGCGGGTTTCGTGCGTTTCGTTCGCGTGTTTGCCGGTCTTATTTCAAGTTATCCTTCAGGAACTTTACGGTCCGCGGCCATGCGTCCTTCGCCGCCGCGAGGTTCGCCTGCTCTTCCGCCTCGTCACGCGTCGGAGCCTTCGGATCGTCCTGGGCGCGCATGAAGCCGTGGACGGCACCCGGATAGTTGTTGCCGTAGTACCACTTGTTGAGCGCCTTCATCGTCGAATCGACGGCCGGCATCGCCGCGCCGATGCGCGCGTCCTTCGAGCCGGAGAGCAGCATCACCGGCTTGTTGATCTTCGCCAGCGAATCGGCGTTCGGCACGGGGCCGCTCATGTACGGCAGGCCATAGAACGCGACGCCGCCCGAGTAGCCCGGGACGCCGCCGTTCACCGCGTGGCCCCACACCGTCGAGCCGCCGTAGCAGAAGCCGATCACGGCGTACTTCGGCGCGGCCGAGGGCTGCGACATCGCGTACTTCGCGACCGCGGCGATCGCCTTGTTGCGATCGGACATCGGGACCAGGTTCGCGAGCTTCTGCGCGGAGTCGCGAGCGATCTCGGTCGTGCTCGGGCCGCCGCGGACGCGCGAGTTGAGGTCCGGCGCGATCGCGATGAAGCCTTCAGCCGCCGCCTGATCGGCGACGCTGCGGACCCACGTCGACAGACCGAAGATCTCGTGGATCACGACGACGACCGGCGTCTTCGCGTTCGACGTCGTCGGGTAGACGATGAACGCCATCAGCGAATCCCTCGAGCCCGGCTCCCACGCGACCTTCACCCACTCGCTGTGACGCGGGCTCGCCGAGAGACGCGCCGCGGCGCTGTTGTTGCTCGCCGGCAGCGACGGGTTCCCCTGCGACGCCGACGCGCGCGCCTCGGAGATGGTCATGTCGCCGGCCTGCATGTGCGCCATGTGCTCGTCCATCTGCGACTGCGGCTTCTGCTGATGGATCTGACAGGCCGCCAGCGTGAGCGCGGCCGCGCTTCCTACGACGGTACGAAATCGAGCCACTGAAACCTCCGGTCGTGCGTGTGGGAATTACTTCGGCCAGCCCGTCTGCGGCAGGCCCGGGGTGATCTTCAGCGCATTCTTGTAGTAGACCTTCTTCAGCACTTCATCCGGCAGACCGATGCCGTACAGCTTCCAGAACGCGTGGTAGTTGCGGTAGTAGTCGAAGTAGTCGTCGTTCGTCTCGAACACGCGCCAGTAGTACGGATACTCCTCCGGCTGGAATGAATCCTTGCCGAAGAGAATTCGATCCTGGTACTTCACGAAGAAGTCGTGCGCGCCGCGCGGCTGGCGGCCGATGTCGTAGAGCACCGCGCCGACTTCCGTGTACATGTTCGGGTAGTCGTCCATCATCTTCGCGAGGTGCTGAAGATCGTTCGCGTACCACGCCATGTGCGCGACGACGAACGTCGTCTTCGGATGCTTCTTCAGCAGGTTGTCGCGCTCCTGCGACAGCGTCTCGAAGCTCGGGAAGCGATCCTGCGGATAGCGACGATCGGGGAAGAGCGACAGCTCGAGCCAGCGCTCGTTGGTGTAGTCGATCGGCTTGAAGAACTCCTGCGGATCGGCGGTGTGGATGAACACCGGCAGCTTGAGCCGCGCGCAGGCGTCCCAGATCGGATCGAGCTCGGGATCGTCGATCTTCAGACGCGAGCCGTCGGGCTTTTTGATCGAGATGCCGAGCGACTTCGGGATCTCGCCAACGCCGACGGCGCCGTTCTTCACGTCCTGCTCGAGCTGCGCGACGGCCTTCTCCGCCCACCCCGGCCCGACATTGTTGAAGTTGATCCCGGCGAGGATCCAGACGCGATCCTTCAGCTTGTCGTAGCCCTTCACGCTCGTCTCGGTGTTCTTGAGACGATCGCCGGACATGTTGTCCGCCGAGATCATGAGGCGCACGTTGAGCTGGTCCATCGCGGCGCTGAGGCTGTCGAGGCCCTTGGTGCTGTTCAGCAATCCCTGCGGATGGCCGTGGAAGTCGATTGCCGGATACTTCGCGCTCGGCACCTTGTGGACGGTGGTGACGAGGGTCGAATGCGGGCGGTAGTCGAGGATGCTCGGCGCCGCCTCTTCGGGGGCGGCGCAGGTGCGCGGGCGGATCTCGGTGGTGCCGGGCGGGCACGGTTCACCGGGCGCGACGGACGTCGCATTACCGCGTCCCCCGCCCCGACCACCACGCCCCTGCGCGGCGGCGGCGCCGGTGAGGGAAAGGACTCCGAGAAGGGCGAGCGAGATGGACCTGCTGTGCATGAAAGCTCCGGCGGGACTTGGGGAGACCGAAAAATCTGCCACGCCTCGCGCAAGGCCACAACGCTCAGAGTGCCGAAAGCCACTCCAGGCTCGCGTCTCCGACCTCGGCGAGCACCGCGGCGTCGTTGCGGCCGGACGATTTCAGGACATGGAAGCTGTGGTCCGAGCCGTCGAGCCAGTGCATCGTCCACGGGGCGGTAACGGCTCCGAGGGCGCGCTCCATCAGCTCCGGGGTGCACAATCCGTCGCGCGTCCCGTTGAAGCAGAGCACGGGCATCGTGATCCGCGGAAGGTGCGCATCGCGGAGCTTTTCGGGCTGGCCTTCGGGGTGCAACGGATAGGCGAGCAGTAGAAGCCCGTTCGCCTCGAAGCCCTCGGCGGCGAGCATCGAGGCGGCGCGGCCGCCCATCGACCGGCCGCCGATGAGGAGCGTCTTCGGAGCGAGCTCGCGCCGGGCGTGGGCGACGACGGCGGCGATGACGTTCATGCACTTCGGCATCGGGTCGGGGCGGCCGCTCTTTTTTTCCTTTTAGAGGAAATTGAACCGGAGCACGCCGAAGCCGCGGGCGCGCAGCGCGTTGGCCGATGCGAGCATCGCGCGGTCGGACATGTTGCCGCCGGCGCCGTGGGCCATCACGTACAGTGCGCGATCGTCGCCATCGGTCGCGGACTCGTAGACGGCGCTGACAGTCTCGTTGTCAGAGACGGGGATCTGCCACTCGCGGCGGTCGGACAATGGTTCGCCTCTAAGGAAAGGGGTCCTTCGCTGCGCTCAGGATGACAGAGGGACAGGCGTCGGTGTCAGTCCCATCTCGTCGAGGAACTGGTGGCCGCGCGTCTCCTTGCCGCTGCGACTGGCGACGCGCGTCATGATGAGGCGGTCCTTGGTGCGCGTCATGCCGACGTACAGCAAGCGCCGCGCTTCCTCGATCTCCGCGGGCTTCGCGCCCTTGGTCGGCGAGCCGCCGGGCAGCTGCGAGTCCTCGACGCCGACGACGTAGACGCGCGAGAACTCCAGACCCTTCGTCGAGTGCAGCGTCAGGAGATTCACGCGCGCGCTTTCCGGTTCGAGCCCGTCCCACTTCGAAAGGACGACGCGCTCGAGGAAGGTACACATCTGCTGGTCGAGCGGTCCCGGAGGGATCTCGTCGATCAATCGCTTGAGCCGGAGCATCGCCTGCGGATACCGCTCCTCGGCGCTGCGGTCCGCGCGGATCTTGAGCATCAGCTCAGCGCCGCCGAGCCGCTCGATCACTTCGTCGACGGTCGGTACCGAAAGGTCCTCGCCCTGCTCGCGCTCGTACGCGTCGAGACAGGTCGAGTAGCGGCCGAGCGCGAAGACGCGCGCGATGCCGCGAAACATCTTTGCTTCCTCACACAGCGCGTCGTAATCGCAGAGCGCGAGTGCGAGCCCGACGTGCTCGAGCAGGTTGACGAGCGCCGTCTTGCGCGCGCGCTCCATCTTCACACCATCGAGCGCGAGGACCACCTGCGCGAGCGCGACGGTATCGTCGAGCGCGCGATGCGAGCGGCCGGTATCGATGCCGAACATCGGCGCGAGGTGCTCGAGCTTCTTGCTCGTCGGAAAGAGATCGCGCGCGAGCGGCAGCGTGTCGTAAGTGCAGAGATCGAACTTCTTGCCGAGCGCCTTCGCCATCCGCGTGAGGATGCGGAAGTCAAACTCGTAGCCGTTGTGCGCGACGATGACGTCGTCGCCGCAGAAGGCGCGAAACTTCGGCCAGATGTCCTCGAAGGGCGACGCCGTCGCGACGTCGGTCTCGCGAATACCATGCGTGTCCGTCGCGCCGGGCTCGATCGGGATGCGCGGCTTCACGAGCGTGTTGAACGTCTCGGCGATCTTGCCGTTGCGGACGCGCACCGCCGCGAGCTCGACGATCTCGCAACTGCCCGTGTCCTTTCCCGTCGTCTCGAGATCGACCGCGGTGAAGTTCTCGAACGCTTCGGCATGGTCGCGCATCTCGAGGAGCTGCGCGGCCTTGAACAGGCCGAGCGCGATCCCCACCGACGGGCAGTCGCTCGGCCCGATGTGCGCCGCGACGTTGAAGCTGCCGCGCGGCGCCGTCGTCACGCCGATCGCCGTGAGCAGTCCC
>CBHWBX010000040.1:0-16143 GCA_966111935.1 uncultured Gemmatimonadaceae bacterium | reverse complement strand
TGCGAACTGTCCGGCTACGGTGCCACAGCTGATGCCTATCACCTCACCGCGCCGGCGCCGGAAGGCGAGGGCGCGCAGCGCGCGCTGCGCATCGCGATGCGCGATGCCGGCATGACGCCCGCGGACATCGCTTACATCAATGCCCACGGCACGTCGACGCCGGCGAACGATCTGAACGAAACGAAGGCGATCAAGGCGGTGTTCGGCGACGAGGCGAAGCGCGTCGCCGTGAGCTCCACGAAGTCGATGACCGGTCACATGCTGGGCGCGGCCGGCGCGGTCGAGTTCATCATCGGCGCGCTCGCGACCCGTGACTCGATCATCCCGCCGACGATCAACTACACGACGCCCGATCCCGAGCTCGATCTCGACTACACGCCGAACGTCGCCGTCAAGCGCGAGGTGCGTGCGGTGCTGAGCAACAGCTTCGGCTTCGGCGGTCACAACGTCACGCTCGCCATCAAGCGATTCCAGGAGTAGTGCCGTGCCGGCTCCAGTGCAGCTCGACCGATCCCTGATCAGCGACCCGTCCCTCTCACCCGTCGCCGACAAGGTCGAGCGCGGTGAGCGCCTCTCGGCGGCCGACGGTGTCACGCTGTTCTCCTCGCCTGACATCGTCGGCATCGGCCACATGGCCGATGCGGTCAATCGCGCGAAGCACGGCACCGTCGTGACGTTCGCGGCGAACCATCACATCAATCCCACGAACATCTGCACGCTCCGCAAGACGTGCGTGTTCTGCTCGTATGCGCGCCTGCCGAAGGAAGAGGGCGCGTACCGCTACACGATGGAGCAGGTCTGGGCGGAAGCGGCGACGGCGAACAGCACGCTCACGCGTGAGTTCCACATCGTCGGCGGGCTCGATATGAAGGCCGGCCTCGCGTATTACAGCGAGATGTTCCGCGGCCTCAAGGAGCGCCACCCGCAGGTCCATATCAAGGCGCTCACGGCGGTCGAAGTCGCGCACATCGCGCGCATCGAGAAGATGTCCGTCAGGGACACGCTGATCGCCCTCCGCGAGGCGGGGCTCGACACGATGCCGGGCGGCGGCGCCGAGGTGTTCAGCCCTGGCGTGCGCGCGACGATCGCCGACAAGAAGCTGTCGGGCGAGGAGTACATCAACGTCCATCGCGCCGCGCACGAGCTGGGGATCCGCACCAACACGACGATGCTCTACGGTCACGTCGAGACGTACGAGGATCGCATGAATCACCTCGGGATGCTCCGCGACCTCCAGGACGAGACGGGCGGCTTCCTCGCCTATATCCCGCTCGCGTATCACCCCGACAACAACGAGCTCGGGGAGACGCTCCAGCGCACCGGCACCGCGACGACGGCGTTCGACGATCTGAAGAACCTCGCCGTCGGCCGCCTGTTCCTCGACAACGTCGAGCACATCAAGTCCCACTGGATCATGGTGACGCCGTTCGTGTCGCAGATCGCGCTCGCCTACGGCGTGAACGATCTCGAGGGCACGGTCGTGCGCGAGAAGATCTACCACGAGGCCGGCGCGCACACGTCGCAGTCGCTGACGCTCGAGGCGATCCTCAACCTGATCCGCGGTGCGAAGCGCCAGCCGGCCGAGCGCGACTCGTTCTACAACATCCTCCGCACGTTCGACGACACGCCGTCGCCGGTGAGCCCGGTCGACGCGCGTCCCTCGACGGTCGCCGCGTGATGCGCGTCGGCCGGATCGCGTACATCAACTGCTACCCGGTCTACGGGGCGATCGATCGCGGTGTCGTGCCGCTCGACGCCGAGCTCGTGACCGGGGTGCCGACGGCGCTCAATCGCGAGATGGCCGCGGGCACGCTCGACATCTCGGTCATCTCCGCGGTGGAATATGCGCGAGATGCTACTAAATATCTGCTGCTGCCCGATCTCTCGATCTGCAGCGACGGGCCGGTGCGGAGCGTCTGTCTCTTCTCGAAGCGCCCCGCCTCGGAGCTGCACGGCCGCCGCGTGCTCGTGAGCCGCAGCTCGATGACGAGCGTCGCGCTGCTCGAGCTGCTCTTCCAGAACGTCTGGGACGCCAAGCCGACGTTCATCCCGAGCAACGCCGAGCTCACCGACGTCGCGCGCTTCAACGAGGAAGAGCACGACGCCCGCCTGGTCATCGGCGACGCCGCGCTCCAGCTCTGGTCGCGCATCCGCAACCCCGAGCTCTACCCGCCGAGCGAGGATCTCTCGCAGTACCGCTACGCGTACGATCTCGGCAGCGAATGGAAGGATTGGACGGGGCTTCCGTTCGTCTTCGCGGTATGGGTCGCGCAGCGCACGGCGCCGGTCGCCGAAGCGCTCGCGGTGCACGCGAACCTGATCGCGTCGCGGAACTGGGGGCTCGAGCACCTCGAGACGCTCGCCTCCCAGGCCGCGATCGCCACGGGCGTCCATAAGAGCGTATGTTTGGAGTACCTGTCCGGGCTCGATTACGGACTGTCGTATCACCACCTCGCCGGACTCACGGAGTTCTTCCGACGGCTGGTGGATGCGGGGAAGGTGCCGAACGGGTCGCTGGCGTTCCTGCCCGCTGCCTGAGCGCGTGGTGGGCCCTGACTTGGGTTTTCCGTTATCTGGTAGGACTCGAAGACGCGGAACGAACGGAAAACGCGGAGTAACAATGCAGTTTTCTTGTCTTCTGCTGCTTCCGCGTATTCGATTTTCATCGTGTTGGAACTCTCCTAACCGCAATGCCGATGAGCGACGCGGGAGCTGAAATGAAGGATCTCCTCGATTTCTACACCAACGCCTCGCTCCTCGAGCTGGGCGCTGAGGCCGACCGGATTCGTCGCGAGAAGCATCCGCACAACACGGTCACCTACATCGTCGACCGCAACATCAACTACACCAACGTCTGCGTCGCCGACTGCGGGTTCTGCGCCTTCTACCGCCGCCCGAAGCACCACGAGGGGTGGACGCTCTCGTACGAGCAGATCGGCGCGAAGATCGAGGAAGCCAAGGAGCTGGGCGCGATCCAGATCCTCATGCAGGGTGGGCACAACCCGTACATCCCGTTCGAGTGGTACCTCGACCTGCTGCGCTACATCAAGCGCAATCACCCGATCCACATCCACGGCTTCTCGCCGAGTGAGGTGGACTTCTTCGCCAAGACCTTCCGCATGGAAGCGGTCGACGTCATCCGCGAGCTCGTGAAGGCGGGCCTCGACTCGATCCCGGGCGGCGGCGGCGAGATCCTCGTGCAGCGCGTGCGCGACAACGTCGCCAAGAAGAAGGCCGGCGCCGATCGCTGGCTCGAGATCATGGAGCTCGCGCACAACGAAGGCATGAAGACCTCGGTGACGATGATGTACGGCATCGGCGAGACGCTCGCCGAGCGCATCGAGCACCTCCAGCGCGTCCGCGACGTCCAGTCGCGCACCAACGGCTTCACGGCGTTCATCTGCTGGCCGCTCCAGCCGGAGAACACGCCGACGATGTCGCACATGAAGAAGACCGACGCGGTCGAGTATCTGCGCACCGTGGCGATGGCGCGCATCGTCCTCGACAACGTCCCGAATCTCCAGGCGAGCTGGGTGACGATGGGCATGAAGGTCGGCCAGACCGCGCTCCGCTACGGCTGCAACGACTTCGGCTCCCTGATGATCGAGGAGAACGTCGTCTCGGCCGCGAACACGACCTATCGCACGACGACCGCCGAGATCGAGCGCCTGATCACCGACGCCGGCTTCAACGTCGCGCGCCGTCGCCAGGACTACACGATCCTCAACCAGACCGTCGCCGCGTGAGCAACGCGCGCACGCGCGTCGGCATCGGCTACGACTCGCACCGTTTCGCGCCGCCGGGACCGATGGTCCTCGGCGGCGTTGAAATTCCCGGCGATGTGCGCCTCCACGGGCATTCCGACGGCGACGCGATCGCGCACGCCGTGACCGACGCCATCCTCGGCGCCGCGGGCGCCGGCGACATCGGTGAGATGTTCTCGGACAAGGATCCGGCGAACAAGGGAAAGGACTCGATCGAGATGCTGATCGCGGCCGTCGCGCGCATTCGTGCCGCCGGCTGGCTCGTGAATCAGGTCGACGTCACCGTGATCGCCGAGAAGCCGAAGATCGGCCCGCATCGCGAGGCCATGAAGCAGCGTCTTGCCGCGGCCCTCGGCGTGACCGTCGACGCCGTGAGCGTGAAGGGGAAGACCAACGAAGGCATGGGGTGGGTCGGACGCGGCGAAGGCCTGGCGTGCATGGCCGTCGCGACCGTCGTGTCCGCGGAGTAGTGTTTCCGCATGCTGGATGAGGGCACGATCCTCCGCTTTCAGCTCGACCGGTTCGGCGACTATCTGACCCTCGAGCAAGGGACGTCGCCGCTCACCGTCGAGGCGTATCGTCGCGACGTCGAGCGGCTCGTCGATTTCGGCCGCGCCAAGGGTGCGAGCACGCCGATCGGCTTCACGAGCCGGATGCTCCGCGATTTCGTCTACCAGCTCAAGGATCTCGGCCTCTCGCCGGCGTCGATCCGCCGCAACATCTCGGCGGTCCGTACCTATTTCAGGTTCCTGCTCGCTGACGGCGTCGTCGCCCGGGATCCCAGCGAGCGGCTCGAGACGCCGAAGCGCTGGCGCACCCTACCGGACGTGCTGACCGTCGACGAGATCGAGCGCCTGCTCGCCGCGCCGACGCTCGACGATCCGCTGGCCTTCCGCGACCGCGCGATGCTCGAGCTCGCATATGGGGCCGGGCTGCGCGTCTCCGAGTGGATCACGATCGGGGTGCGCGACATCATGGTCGACGACACCCTCGTGCGCGTCTTCGGCAAGGGGAGCAAGGAGCGCCTCGTGCCGATCGGCCGCCGCGCGATCGGCGCGGTGGCGACGTACATCCGCGAGCTGCGGCCGAAGCTCGAGCGGGGGAACGGGAAGGGCGTACTCTTTCTGAATGCGCGCGGCGAGCCGCTGACGCGCATGGGCGCCTGGAAGATCCTGCGCAAGTACGTCGACCGCGCCGGGATCACGAAGGCGGTTTCGCCGCACACCTTGCGGCACTCCTTCGCGACGCATCTTCTAGAGGGGGGCGCGGATCTGCGCGCAGTGCAGGAGATGCTTGGCCACGCCGACATCTCGACCACGCAGATCTACACCCACGTCGATCGCGAGTATCTCCGGCAGGTCCACCGCCAGTTCCACCCGCGTTCCTGACGCCCGCACGCGCGGGCGGGAGCCCGATGATGCGTCGTCAGTTGGTTGCACTTCTCCTCGTCACGCTCGCCGCGCCCGCGCGCGCGCAGGCGCCGGACACCGCGCGCTTCACGCGCAGCGCCACGATGATCACGATGCGCGACGGCGTGCGTCTCAACACGATTGTCTTCACGCCGAAGAGCGCCGCCGGCCCGCTGCCGATCCTCTTCAAGCGTACGCCGTACGGCGTCGCGAACGCGCGACCCTTTCTCACCGGCACGCGCGTCGACGAGGATTTCATCTTCGCCTATCAGGACCTGCGCGGCCGCTACGCATCGGAAGGGAAGTTCGTGATGCAGCGCCCCGTGCGCGACGCCAGGCAGCGTTCCGACCCGAAGGCGATCGACGAGGCGACCGACGCCTACGACACGATCGACTGGCTGGTGAAGCACGTCGCGAACAACAACGGCCGCGTCGGCATGTTCGGCGTGTCGTACGACGGCTGGACGACGGCGATGGCGCTCACCGACCCACACCCGGCGCTGCGCGCGACGTCACCGCAGGCATCGCCGGCGGATATGTGGCTCGGCGACGACTTCCATCACAACGGCGCGTTCCGGCTCAGCTACGGCTTCGAGTACGCGACGATGATGGAGACGGGCAAGGAGAACTTCCACTTCTCGTTCGACACCTACGACACCTACGAGTGGTATCTCAAGCTCGGTGCGCTCTCGAACGTCGACGCGAAGATCCTTCACGGCAGCACGCCGACCTGGAACGACTACGTCGCGCATCCGAACTACGACGCATTCTGGCAGCGCCAGGCGATCGTGCCGTCGCTCAAACAGGTCACCGTCCCGACGCTCAACGTCGCCGGGTGGTGGGACCAGGAGGATTTCTACGGCCCGGTGACCATCTACGAGGCGCTCGAGAAGCTCGATACGAGAAAGCTCAATTTCCTCGTCGTCGGTCCGTGGAACCACGGTGGCTGGAACGCCGCCGAGGGACGGAAGCTCGGCAACATCGACTTCGGCAGCGCGACGTCGAAGTACTTCCGCGATAGCATCGAGGCGCCGTTCTTCGAGTACTACCTGCGCGACAGGGGAAACCTCGTCCAGCCGGAAGCGATGGTCTTCGAGAGCGGATCGAATCGCTGGCGGAAGTACGACGCCTGGCCGCCGAAGACCGGCGCCTCGCCGCGTACGCTGTATTTCGCCGCCAACGGAAAGCTGTCCTTCGATCCGCCGAAGACCGCCGGCTCCGACGGTTACGTCTCCGACCCGAAGCATCCGGTGCCGTATCGCCGACGCCCGATCCAGCCGACCTACGATCCACGCGGCTCGACCTGGTATACCTGGCTCGCCGAAGACCAGCGCTTCGTCGCCGACCGGCCGGACGTGCTGTCATGGAGAACCGAGCCCCTCGCCGAGGACGTGACGATCGCCGGCGAGGTGATGGCCCGTCTGTTCGCGAGCACCACCGGCACCGACGCCGACTGGATCGTGAAGCTGATCGACGTCTATCCCGAGGACGTCCCCGACGATCCGAAGATGGGCGGCTATCAGTTCATGGTCTCGAACGAAGTCTTCCGCGCGCGCTATCGCGACGGCCTCGAGACGCCGAAGCCGCTCGTCCCGGGGAAGACCACCGAGATCAAGTACAGCCTGCACACCCAGAGCTACCAGTTCCGGAAAGGGCACCGGATCATGGTGCAGGTGCAGAGCACCTGGTTCCCGCTCATCGACCGCAACCCGCAGAAGTTCGTCCCCAATATCTTCGCGGCCAAGGACTCTGACTTTCAGCCGGCCACGATGCGCGTCTATCGCTCGGCAAGCTCGCCGTCCGGAATCGTCCTGCCGGTGGTGACGTCCGTGGTGCCGTAGCCCGCGTTATTTTCCTCAGATGATTCTCGTCATCGACAACTACGACTCCTTCACCTACAACCTCGTGCAGTACCTCGGCGAGCTCGGCGCGGATCTCGTGGTGCGCCGCAACGACGCCGTGACGGTCGAGGAAGTGGGAGCGCTCGCGCCTTCGGCGATCGTGCTCTCCCCGGGACCGTGCACGCCGAAGGAAGCCGGCGTGACCGTGGACGTGATTCGTCGATGGGGAAGCTCCATTCCGATGCTCGGCGTCTGTCTCGGGCATCAGGCGATCGGGGAAGCCTATGGAGGCGACGTCGTCCTCGCCGACCGTGTCATGCACGGCAAGACCTCGCAGATCGAGCATCAGGGCACCGGCGTCTTCGCCGGCCTGCCGTCGCCGATGGAGGTCATGCGCTACCACTCGCTCATCGTCGATCGGAAGTCGATGCCCGAATCGCTCGAGATCGTCGCCGTCGCCAAGGACGATCCGAACGAGGTGCACGCCGTGAAGCACCGGGAGCACCCGGTGTACGGCGTCCAGTTTCACCCGGAGTCGGTCATGACTCCGCACGGTAAGGCGCTGCTCCGGAACTTCCTGGAGCTCGCGAAGTGATCCGTTGGATCGCGATGTTCGTCCTGCTCCTCTGGAGCGGGCGCCTCGTCGCGCAAACACCCGTCATCCGCATCGACGACGCCGGGCCGGGAGTGGGGTCTGAGATCCTCGCGCGCGCGCTCGCCGCGCCGCATGCCGTCGTCGGGCCGGGCACCACCCGCTACGTCGTCTCGCGCTCGGCCGGGCAGTCGCAGTCTCTGGTCGTCCTGTCACGCGACGTCGTCGTCGAGGGACGCGTGCGTGGAGATCTCCTCGTCATCGGCGGCGATCTGTACATGCATCCCGGCGGCTCGATCACCGGGGCCGCCACCGTCATCGGCGGAGGCATCTACGAATCGACGCTCGCGACGATCTCCGGGCCGGCGCGTGCCTTTAGAGATTTCACATACGACGCAGCGCCGATCGACGGCGGATACGCGCTGCGCTATCGGGCACTCGTGCCGCCTCCCGCGGCCGGGCTGTCGCTCCCGGGGATCTTCGGCATCACGTTCCCCAGCTACGATCGCACGAACGGTGTTTCCATCGGCGTCGCGCCGCGCTATTCCGTCGCCGGCGCTCCGCTGATCATCGTCCCGCAGGTGACCTACCGCTCGCAGCTCGGCCAGTTCGATCCGACGATCGCCGCCGAGTACGGGCTCGACGACCGAACGCTGATCTCCGTCGCGGCCGGGCGGTTCACGCGGTCGAACGAGCGCTGGATCCGCTCGGACCCGATCAACAGCCTTGGCTTCCTCTGGGACGGGAGCGACGCCCGGAACTACTACCGCGCGAGCCGCGTCGACGCGCGCGTGACCCGCGCCTGGGAGTCGGCGAGCGGCATGCTGGCGCCGTACCTCGGATTGAGCGTCGAGCGCGGGCGCAGCGTGCGTCCGGACTCGTTCGCGACGAGCGCCCCATGGACGCTGTTCAACCGTAGTGATTCCGACCGGGACCAGCGCTTTCGCGCCAATCCCGCGATCGATCCCGGCGACATCCAGTCCGCGCTCGCCGGCCTGACCTGGGCAGGGAGCCAATCCGGGCTCGTCTGGGAGCTCCGCGCCGACGGCGAGCTCGGATCGCTGACCCACGCCCAGACGCGCGGAACCCAGGGCTTCGGCCAGCTCGCCCTCGACGGTGGGCTCGCGTTTCCGACCTTCGCGAGCCAGTGGCTCGAGCTCGGCGGCCATGCCGTGACCAGCGCCGGATCGGCCCCGCGGCAGCGGTGGGCGTACCTCGGCGGATCGGGGACGATCCCGACCCTCACCCTGCTCGAGGAGGGTGGGGACCAGCTTCTGTTCCTCGGCGGGACCTATCAGATCCCGATCAACCGGGTCCAGCTCCCGTTCCTCGGCCCGCCGATCGTCGGGCTCAGGGAGATCCTCGGGGGCGCGGCGAACGGCAAATTCCCGACGATCCACCAGGCGATGGGCGTCCGGGTGACCGTCCGGCGGGTGTTTGCCGAGTTCCTGTACGATCCGGACCTGAAGCGGGGCCACGCGGGCGTGGGTTTCTCGTTCGGCCGATAAGGCTGAGCTCGTCTCCTTTGCGCCGCCCCCTCCAAAACGCTACATTTCAGAACGTGAATTTTGCGCCCGTGAGCGCGTTCCCCGACCACTTTGTGGGGCCGGGGCGCCACGAATGAGGACGCTCGCCGTCATCCCAGCTCGCCTGGGCGCGACGCGCCTCCCCCGCAAACCCCTTCGTCTCCTCGCCGGCCTCCCTCTCGTCGTCCGCGTCTGGCAGCGGGTGACGAGCCTCGACTTTTTCGACGGCGTCATCGTCGCGACGGACAGCGACGAGATCGCCGACGTCGTGCGCTCGCATGGCGGCGATGTCGAGATGACCGGGGACCATCCGTCGGGCACCGATCGCATCGCCGCCGTCGTCGAGCAGCGCGGGGCGACCGACTTCGACGCGATCGTCAACGTCCAGGGCGACGAACCGTTTGTCTCGCGCGACGCGCTCCTCAGCGCGACGCGCATGGTCACCGAAAACGGCTACGCCGTCGGCACCGCCGCCGTCCTGGCCACTCCGCACGTCCTCGGCGATCCCAACGTCGTGAAAGTCGTCACGACCGCGGACGGCCGGGCAATGTATTTTTCTCGAGCGCCAATTCCGTTTTTGCGCGATCCCGAGGACGCCGAGCTGCAGCGTTCGCAGATCTACCAGCACCTCGGGATCTACGCCTATCGCGTGGAGGCGCTTCTCGGTTGGAAGCACCTGCCCGCGACGCCGCTCGAGCGCATCGAGCGGCTCGAGCAGTTGCGGGCCCTCGCGGCCGGCGTGCCGATCGGCGTGGCACTGATCGACGAGCCGGTGCGTCCTGGGATCGACACCGAAGAAGATCTCGCGCGCGCAAATCGTGATTGGACGGCATTCACCACAGGGTAATTCGATGCAACGGCCTCATACGACCAAATACATCTTTGTGACCGGCGGCGTGGTCTCCTCGCTGGGCAAGGGCATCGCCGCGGCGTCGCTCGGTCGACTTCTCGTCGAGCGCGGCCTTCGCGTCTCGATGCTGAAGTTCGATCCATATCTCAACGTCGATCCGGGCACCATGTCGCCGTTCCAGCACGGCGAAGTGTTCGTGACCGACGACGGCGCCGAGACGGACCTCGACCTCGGGCACTACGAACGATTCATCGATCGCGCACTGTCGCAGGCGAACAACATCACGACGGGGCGCATCTATCTCAATGTGATCACCAAGGAGCGCCGCGGCGAGTTCCTCGGCGCGACCGTGCAGGTGATCCCGCACATCACGGACGAGATCAAGGCGGCGATCAAGCGCATCTCGCCGGAGACGGACGTCGTGATCGTCGAAGTCGGCGGCACGGTCGGCGACATCGAGTCGCTGCCGTTCCTCGAGGCGATCCGTCAGTTCCGCCACGACGTCGGCCGCGAGAACGCGATCTTCGTGCATCTCACGCTGATGCCGTACATCGCCGCGGCGGGCGAGCTCAAGTCGAAGCCGACGCAGCACTCGGTGCGCGAGCTGATGGAGATCGGTATCCAGCCCGACGTTCTGATTCTCCGCAGCGAGCATCCGATCTCCGACGACATCAAGCGCAAGATCGCGCTCTTCTGCAACGTCGAGTTCGGCGCCGTCGTCGAGAGCCCGGACGTGCGCACGATCTACGAGATCCCACTCCGCTTCCACGAGCAGGGCCTCGACAAGATCGTCTGCCAGAAGTTCGGCATCGACAGCCCGGCGCCGGCGCTCACGAACTGGCGCGAGCTCGTGCAGCGCGTGCTCGTCCCGCACGAGCGCGTGCGCATCGCCGTCGTCGGCAAGTACACCGACTACACCGACAGCTACAAGAGCGTCCAGGAAGCGCTCATCCACGGCGGCATCGCCAACGACGTCGGCGTGGACATCCAGTGGATCTCAAGCGACAACTTCTCGAGCGCCGAGCGTGCGGCCGAGATCCTCGCCGGCGTCGACGGCATGCTCGTCCCGGGCGGCTTCGGCGTGCGCGGCGTCGAAGGGATGGTCGAAGCGATCCGCAGCGCGCGCGAGACGGGGATCCCGTTCTTCGGCATCTGTCTCGGCATGCAGACGGCGATCATCGAGTTCGCGCGCAACGTCTGCGGCCTCGACGACAGCCACTCGTCGGAGTTCGCGCCGGAGTGCGACAACCCGGTCATCTCGCTCATGGAGTCGCAGCAGCACGTGACGGACATGGGCGGCACGATGCGGCTCGGCGCGTACCCGTGCCGGCTCGCTCGCGGCTCGCGCGCGGCCGAGATCTACGGGCAGCCCGAGGTGAGCGAGCGCCATCGCCATCGGTATGAAGTCTCTAATAAGTATCGCGACCTGTTCGTCGAGAACGGCATGCGCCTGAGCGGCCTGTCGCCGGACGGCCAGCTCGTCGAGATCGTCGAGCTGCCGTCGCATCCCTGGTTCGTTGGCTGCCAGTTCCACCCCGAGCTCCAGTCGCGTCCGACGCGCCCGCATCCGCTCTTCGCCGGCTTCATCGCCGCGGCGGCGGGGAAGCGCGCCAAGCGGACGCCGCACAATTCCAAAACGCTCGTCGAGGCCGCGGACTAAGTGACTCAGCTCTTTCACCGCGACAAGCTCTTTCTCATCGCCGGTCCCTGCGTGCTCGAGGACGACGCGCTGAACCTGCGCGTCGCCGAACACCTCGCCCGGCTCGCTCCTTCGGTGCCGGGCGGCATCATCTTCAAGGCCAGCTTCGACAAGGCAAACCGCTCGAACGCCGGCGCGCATCGCGGCCCCGGACTCGACGAGGGACTCGCGAAGCTCGCGCGCGTGCGCGAGGCGACGGGCCTTCCGCTGCTCACCGACGTGCACCTGCCCGAGCAGTGCGCGCCGACGGCCGAAGTCGTCGACGTGCTCCAGATCCCCGCGTTCCTCTGCCGTCAGACCGATCTCCTCGTCGCCGCCGGCGAAACGGGGAAGGCCGTGAACGTGAAGAAGGGCCAGTGGATGCACCCCGAAGGGATGAAGGGAGCGATCGACAAAGTGAGAGCCTCCCGCTCCCCGATCCACGCTCCCCGATCCGAGGAGGCCGTCACCGAGCGCGGCTCCTTCTTCGGCTACGGCGATCTCGTCGTCGACATGCGCGGCTTCGCGCGCATGGAGGCGGCCTGCGACGCGCCGGTGATCTTCGACGCCACGCACAGCGTCCAGCAGCCGGGCAAGGGCCAGGGCGGCTCGAGCGGCGGCGCGCGCGAGTTCATCCCGCCGCTCACCATCGCGGCGATCGGCGCCGGCGCGCACGGCCTGTTCATGGAGACGCACCCCGATCCGGACAACGCGCCGAGCGACGGGCCGAACATGATTCCGCTCGACAAGCTCGATGATCTCATCCAGCGCGCCGTGGACATCTGGGACCGGGTGAGCCGGTGATCGATCCGGCACTCGCGCGGTCGATCAGGCTCGTCGGACTCGACGTCGACGGCGTGATGACCGACGGCGGCATCTACCTCGGCGATGTCGCGGGGAAGCGCTTCGAGATGAAGCGCTACGACATCCAGGACGGGCTGGGGATCGTCATGCTCCAGCGCGCCGGTATTCGCGTCGCCATCGTCACCGGCCGCGTCTCGGAGAGCGTGCGTCTGCGCGCCGCCGAGCTGCGCGTCGACGATCTCGCGCAGGATCCGGACGGATACAAGATCGCCGCGTTTTCCCGCATGCTCGACACGCACGGCATCAAGCCCGAGGAATGCGCGTTCGTCGGCGACGACTTTCCGGACGTCGCGGTGCTTCGCGTCGTCGGGCTTCCCGTCGCGGTGGGCAACGCCGTGCCCGAGATCAGAGATCTCTGCAAGGTGCAGCTCGACGCACATGGCGGACGCGGCGCGATTCGCGAGTTCGCCAAGCGCCTGCTCGAGGCGCGCGGGCAGTGGGAACAGGCGTGGGAAGGCTACGTCGCCGAGCGCTCCGACCCGAAGGAGGTTCGGTGAACCCCGCCGAAATCATCGATCTCGGGCGGAAGGTCTTCCGCCTCGAGCGCGAGGCGCTCGCCGAGCTGGAATCCCGGCTCGGTGACGAGTTCGCGCGCGCGGTCGCGATGATTGCCGGCTCGCCGGGGCGGGTCATCGTCTGCGGCGTCGGGAAGTCGGGGCTGATCGGCCGCAAGATCGCGGCAACCCTGACCTCGACCGGTACGCCGGCGGCCTTCCTCCATCCCGTGGACAGCGTCCACGGCGACCTCGGGATCGTCGGGCAGGACGACGTGGCGATCCTGATCTCGAAAAGCGGTGAATCCGACGAGCTGCTGGCCCTGTTGGCGCATTTGAAGGGCTTCGGTGTACGAACGATCGCCATTACCGGGGTGCCGACGTCGGCCCTCGCCCGTAACTGCGACGTGTCGCTCGACGCCGCCGTGCGGGAGGAGGCGTGTCCGCACGATCTGGCCCCGACGACGAGTACGACGGCGGCGCTGGTCGTGGGCGATGCGCTCGCCGTGGCGCTCCTCCAGGAGAAGGGGTTCCAGCGCGAGGACTTCGCGCGGATCCATCCTGGTGGCGCACTGGGCAGGCAACTCGTCGTACGGGTGGAAGAGATCATGCTGCAGACGGAGCTGCCGGTGCTGGACACCGACGCCACGATGCGCGACGCGATCGTCATGATCGCCGAGCGTCGCGGCATCGCGATCGTAGTCGATGGATCCGAGCAGGTCGAAGGCGTGGTGACCGCGGGCGATCTCAGCCGAATGATCGAGAAGGGCGGCGAGCTGCTGCCCGTCGCCGTCCGCGGTGTGATGACCAGAAACCCCAAGATCGCGCGCGTCGGTGAGCTGGCGAGCGCGGTAGCCTATCGCATGGAACAGCACGGAATCATGGCGATGCCGGTGATCGACGCGGACGACCGTCTCGCGGGCGTGGTGCATCTGCACGACCTCATGCGCGCGAGGGTCGTCTGATGCGTCGCGCCTTCATCGTCGTCGCCGCCATCGCCGGTCTCTCGGCGTGCAAGAACAGCAAAGCGCCGCCGGTCGTCGCCGGGCCCACCGCCGCCGACAGCGCCGATCAGGTCTTCCTCGGCATGCGCACGGTGCTGACCACCAAGGGTGTGCAGCGCGCCGAGCTGACGGCCGATACGGCCTTCGTGCTCGAGGATCAGACGAAGTTCGACATGCGGCGGCCGCACGTGAACTTCACCACCGAGCTCGGTGCACCGCAGGGCACGATGGACGCCCAGAAGGGCATCTACAGCACGCGCACGCAGATCCTCGAGGGATGGGGAGACGTCGTCGTGCGCCTCGTCGACGGGCGAACGCTGAAGTCGCCGCACGTCGTGTACAACCAGATCGCGCACCAGATCACGAGCGACACGAGCTACACGATCATCGGCCCGCAGGGCTCGCAGTACGGCACCGGCTTCACGTCGAACCAGACGTTCACGTCGTTCCAGTGCGCGCGCGCCTGCGGCGGCAACATGTCCGTCCTCATTCCCGAGCGATGATGATGCGCCGCTGGATCGCGCTGCTCGCGCTCCTCGTGTCGCCTGTTTTCGTCGCCTCGGCACAGCAGCGGGGGGCGTCGCCGACGCCATGCGAACTGCAGCCGTCGCCGACGACGCGCCTGCGCTACGACTCGCTCCCCGGAATCGGCGCGGTGACGTTCATCGGTGGCGGCGCCGACATTCGCTGCCCGCAGCGCGGCATCACGCTCAAAGGTGACAGCGCCGAGCGCTTTGCCGACCATTATCAGGTGGTCGGCAACGCCATCTACGACGAGCCGCGCGTGCACGTGACGTCGGACTATCTGAACTACTTCCCGACCGACGAGCGCATCGTCGCGGCGGGCAACGTCAATGCGCGTCTGCCGAACGGCTCGACGCTCGTCGGTCCGCAGGCGGAGCTCCGCCGCGCCGTGCCGCGTGTGCGGCCGCGACAGCAGGTCAGCGCGATCGGGCGGCCGACGATCACGCTCATCCAGAAGGATTCGACCGGCAAGCCGCAGCCGCCCGCAACGGTCGTCGCCAACACCGTCTTCATGGACGGCGACAGCCTGATCTACGGCTCCGGACAGGTCGTCATCACCCGGCCCGACATCAGCGCCAACGCCGACTCCGCGTTCATCAACGAGGGGGCGGAGACGATGCAGCTGATTCGCAACCCCGTGCTGCGCGGCAAGCGCGAGAAGCCGTTCACGCTCATCGGCACCGAGATCGATCTCTATTCCAGCAACCGGAAGGTGAGCCGTGTCATCGCGAAAGCGAACGCGCGCGCGCTCAGCGACTCGATGCAGCTCACGTCGGACACCATCGACCTGCGCGTCCGGAACGACGTGCTCGATCACGCCTACGCCTGGGGCGCGACGCGCGCGAAGGTCGTGTCCCCGTCGCAGACGATGATCGCCGACTCGCTCGACGTGTACATGCCCGGGCAGAAGATCCAGCTCGTGCGCGCGGTGCGAAAGGCGTACGCGCAGGGCACGCCCGACTCGACCAAGTTCCGCGTCGAGCTGCCGGACACCACCGACTGGCTGCTCGGCGACACGATCGTCGCGTACTTCGACAGTACCGCGGTCAAGCGGGACACGACGAAGAACCCGGCGATCAAGATGCTCGTGTCGTCGGGCCATGCGAGCTCGCTCTATCACCTCGCGCCGAGCGACACGTCTGAGCGCCGTCCGGCGCTGAACCATGTGACGGCGCGCGTGATCACGATCAACTTCGACTCCTCCCGGGTCGCCACCGTGACGACCGTCGACTCGGTGAGCGGCATCTACATCGAGCCGCGGGCCGACAGTACGTCGCGCCGGCGCAACGGAACCAACCCGGTCCCCGCGCCGGGGCAGCCGGCGCCGAAGGTGCCGTCCGTGGTTCCGCTTCCCTCAAAGCCCCCGACCCGTCCGTGACCGGACCGTCCGACTCGAACCGCATCCGCACCCTCGTCGACCAGCTCGCCCACGGCGACCGGTCGACCGCACTCGCGCTTCACGCGCTCGTCGCCGTGGCCGACTCCAGCGGCCGCGCCGACTTCGACGCCGCGGTGAAGTGCTATCGTGACGACTACCTTGCCGCGCTGCGCGCCTCCGGACGCGACGCCGAGCGCGAGGCCGGCCGACTCAGCCTC
>CBHWBX010000039.1:0-16158 GCA_966111935.1 uncultured Gemmatimonadaceae bacterium | reverse complement strand
TCGGCCACATCTTCATCGACGTGTTCGAGGATGCGACGAGCGAGGCGGGGAAGGACGCCGAATTCCTCGTGCAGGGGACGTTGTATCCCGACGTCATCGAGTCGTACTCGCCGCGCGGCGGCCCATCGGTGACGATCAAGACGCACCACAACGTCGGCGGCCTCAAGCCGGACATGAAGTTCAAGCTCATCGAGCCGTTGCGCGAGCTGTTCAAGGACGAGGTGCGCAATGTCGGCCGCGAGCTCGGGCTGCCGGAGGAGATGGTCGGCCGGCATCCGTTCCCGGGACCGGGGCTCGGCATTCGCGTGCTCGGCGCCGTGAACGAGGAAGCGCTCGACGTTCTCCGCAAGGCGGATGCGATCTACCTCGAGGGGATCCGCGAGGCGGGGCTCTACAACGAGATCTGGCAGGCGTTCGCCGTGCTGCTCCCGGTGCGGAGCGTCGGGGTGATGGGCGACTATCGGACCTACGAGAACGTCGTCGCGCTTCGCGCCGTCACGAGCACCGACGGCATGACCGCCGACTGGTACCCCTTCCCACACGACGTGCTCGGCCGTATTTCCAGTCGCATCATCAACCAGGTGCGCGGAGTCAACCGAGTTGTCTACGACGTCAGTTCCAAGCCGCCGGCCACTATCGAGTGGGAGTGACGTAGCGCCGCTCCCGGAGAGCTGGTCGACGCACTGCCTCAATTGCGCGTCGCCGCTCTCCGGACCGTTCTGCGCGCACTGTGGCCAGCGGGCGATCCCGCCATATCCGAGCGTCCGTGAGCTCGTCACCGACGCCTTCTGGGAGCTCTCGGGATGGGACGGACGCTTCGCCGGAACGGTCCGCGCCCTGTTGCTCGCGCCGGGGCGGTTGACGACGGCGTTTCTCGAGGGACGCCGCGTGCGATACATCTCGCCGCTGCGGCTCTATCTCGTCACGAGCCTCGTCTACTTCCTGGTGGCCGCGGCCGCGCCGAATCTGCGTCCGAATGGAGTCATCGACGCGCCCGGCATCACCATCAGCACGGGGAAGGAGAGCGCGGCGTCGCGGGTGACGAGCGCCACGTTCGATGCGCGCAGCGGCGACATCACGCCCGAGGAGCGGGCGGCCGCGATGAAGGACATCGAGCGCGCGCCGGCGATCCTCCGCCCGGTGCTACGGCGCGGAGTGACCGACCCGAATGGCCTCAAGAAGGGCCTGCTCACGAGCATGCCGCGCGTCCTGTTCGCGCTCGTGCCGGTCTTCGCCGCGATCGTCGGGCTGTTCTTCCGCGCGCGAAAGTATCCCGAGCATCTCTACTTCGGCCTGCACCTGCACGCGTTCATCTTCGCGGCGCTCACGGTCACCGCGCTCGCGAAGTTCACGTACATCGTGCCGCTCGCCGGCGTCGTCAGCGTGAGCATGGCGCTGTGGATCGTCATATATGCGATCCTCGCGCTGCGGCATGTCTATCGTGAGTCGCGCGCCGGAACGATCGCGAAGGCGGCCGGAATCGGCGCGCTTTATTCGATCGCCGGCGCGGTCGCGATGGTCGGCCTCGTGTACTGGGCCGCGCTCTTCAGTTGAGAGAACTGAAAAGGGCGTCGGTTAGACGCCCTTCTCCTCGAGCAGCGCGAGAAACTGTTTCGGATCGGTGATCTCGAGCAGGCGGCCCGGCACATCGGGCTCCTTGCTGAACTGCGCGATCTTTCCGAGCACCGGCAGGTATTGATTCGAGACCTCGAGCGGCGGCGCGACGATCAGGAAGAAGAAGTGCACCGGCTTCTCATCGATCGCCTTGAAGTCGACGCCTTCCTTCTTGCGGCCGAACGCGACGCGGAGCTTGTTCACGACCAGGGAGCGGCAGTGCGGAATCGCGATCCCGCGACCGATGCCCGTCGAGCCGAGGTTTTCCCGGCGCTTGAGCATCTTGAACAGCATCCCTTCGGATTTCTCGTCCAGCTTGAGCAAGCCGATCAACTCGCGGAGAATGTCGTCCTTGGACGTGCCCGCAAGGTCGAGCTTGATTGCGTCTTCGCTGAAAAACTCTCTCAGTTCCATTTCGGCAAGCTATTCGACCCCGGAACGCGTGTCAAATGCTGATGTTGCTTGGACTTCGGCCTTTACATTAACTTGAAGGAATGAAACGGTTTCCGTTCCCGATCGACGTCGCTGTCCCGTTGTATCTGGCCCCAATGGCCGGCGTATCCGAGTCGCCCTTCCGGCGCCTCTGCCGCCGCTTTGGCGCCGACGTCGTCGTCACGGAATTCCTCTCCGCCGAAGGCATCCGCCGCGATAATCCGGCGACGATCTCCAAGCTCCGGTTCGGCGCCGACGAGCGCCCGATCGGCGTCCAGATCTTCGGCGCCGAGGCACAGTCGATGGGCGAAGCGGCCGCGTTCGTCACGGACGTGTTTCAGCCCGAGTTCATCGACATCAACTTCGGCTGCCCGGTCAAGAAGGTCGTGAAGCGCAACGGCGGCTCGGGCTGCCTCAAGGACCTCGGCCTCGTCGAGGAGATCATCCGCTCGGTGGCGCGCTCGACGCACCTGCCGGTGACGGTGAAGACGCGCAGCGGCTGGAGCGAGGAGACGCGCGATCCGGTCGGCATCGCCCTGCGCATGCAGGACGCCGGCGCACGCGCGTTCACGCTCCACGCACGCACGCGCACGCAGATGTACTCGGGCAACGCGCGCTGGGAGGAGATCGCCGCCGTCGTCGAGGCGCTCGAGATCCCGGTGCTCGGCAACGGCGACATCAAGACGCCGCACGACGCCGTCCGCATGCACCGCATGACGAACTGCGCGGGCATCATGATCGGCCGCGGCGCCTTCGGGCAGCCGTGGATCTTCGACCAGACGCGCGACCTGCTCGACGGCCGGCCGATGCGTCCCGAGCCGTCGGTCGAGGAGCGCTTCGCGATCGCGCTCGATCACGCGAAGATGGTCGAGGGCTATGAGCCCGATCGGAAGGGCGCGGCGCTCGAGTTCCGCAAGCACCTCGGCTGGTACTGCAAGGGACTTCCGGGCTCCGCCGAGCTGCGCAAGCGTCTGCACGCGGTGACGTCGCTTGGTGAGGTCGAAGGCATCTTCGCCGACTATCTCACGCGCCGCGAGGAGTATCTCGCCTCGGCCCCGACGCGCGACGACGCCGAGCTGGAGACGACCGAAGTATGAGGCGCGACCGCGTCCACGATCTGCTGCGGCAGGTCGCGGACGGTTCGCTCGCCGTCGACCGTGCGATGGACGCGCTGTCGTTCGAGCCGGTCGAATCGCTCGGATTCGCGACGATCGATCACCATCGCGCGCTGCGGCAGGGCTTTCCCGAAGTCATCTACGGTGAAGGGAAGACCGCTGAACAGGTGCGCGACATCGCGCTGCGGATCGCTGAGCGCGGCGCGGGGATGCTCGCGACGCGTCTGTCGGCGGATGCCGCGGAGCTGCTGCGCGCGAGCCTGCCGAATGTCGAGCTGAACGCGCTCGGCCGCACGGCGTATCTGGCGGGGAAGGAACCGGCGCCCCAGGGCACGGGGACGATCGCCGTCGTCACCGCGGGGACGAGCGACCTGCCGGTGGCCGAAGAGGCGGCGGTCACACTTGGCGCACTCGGCAATACCGTGGCGCGCGTCACAGACGTGGGCGTCGCCGGAATCCATCGTGTGCTCGCGAAGCGCGACGAGCTCTCGGCGGCCGCGGTCGTGATCGTGATCGCCGGGATGGATGGTGCGCTGCCGTCGGTGATCGGCGGGCTGGTGCGCTGCCCGGTGATCGCGGTGCCGACGAGCGTCGGATACGGCGCGGCGTTCGGCGGGATCGCGCCGCTGCTGACGATGCTGAACAGCTGCGCGGCCGGGATCACCGTCGTGAACATCGACAACGGTTTCGGCGCGGCCGTCGCCGCATCGCGGATCACTCACCAGATTCAGTAAGCCCCGCTCGGCGTCCAGGGGTCCTTCGCTCCGCTCAGGATGACAGAGCCTCGATCCCGATGACATCCGCGATCATCACAGTTCTCTCATCGCTCGCCGCCGGCTCGCTGGCGACGCTCGCCGTGCTGCGCGGTCGCGCCGGGCGCGGCGGGCAGGAGCCGAAGGGAACGGTGACGCGCGTCGACGCGCATCTCGCGCCGTCGCCGGCGTCGATGTCGCGCTTCACACCGGCGAAGACGATGGCGCTGCAGCGCGAGGCGCAGGCGGTGTTCGAGCAGAAGGAGGCGACGCACGACCTCGCGGTGCTCGACCGCCAGCTCATCGACATTCGCGATCTCTCCGGCGCGGACGAAGCGCTGTTCTGGCGCTGGGTCGAGGCACGGCAGACGCTCGTCCCCGCGGCGTGGAGCACCGACGGCGAGCGCCCCGCGTACTTCAACGTCCGCGCGTGGGGCGCGCTCGTGCGGTGGAGCGCCGAAGAGGGCCAGCTGCAGTTCGCCGGCGACATCGAAGGCATGCCTGAGATGGCGTCGGCGCCGGTGCTGATCGGCGGGGTCGTGTATGGCGTGCTCACGCTCACGTCGGCGTCGGGGCTCCGTCTCGATCGCGACGCGCTCAAGAGCTGGCTGCCGCGCTTCGCGTCGCAGGTGGCGTCGCTCCAGGAGCTGTTCGATCTGCGGCGCGAGTATGGACGACGGATGCGCCAGAGCGGCGCGCTGCTCGACGCCGTGCAGCGCATGCACGGCCACCGCAACGCGGAGTCGCTCGCGCAGGCGATCTGCGAGACCGCGCGTGACGTCACCTCCGCACCGGTCGCGGGAATCGTGCGCTGGAACGCGTCCGATCATCACGGTGTGCTTCAGGCGATCTCGTCGACGGCAGGGATCGACGCCGGCTTTCACGTCACCGCGGATTCGCTCGTCGGTCGGGCGTGTGATTCGGGACTCGCGATGCTGCTCGAGGACGCGCGGTCGGCGACGACGGAGGTCGACCCGTACGGCGGGCTGGCGCGCCGCATCGGATCGCTGGCGATCGCGCCCATTCGCAGCGGCGACGAGATCATCGGCGCGGTCGTCGTCGAAGGCGCCGAGCCAGGGGACATCGCGCAGGTCGAAGCGCGGAACGTCAGCCTTCTCGGCGCCGTGGCTCGTGGCCCGCTCGAGATCGTCTGGGAGATCGAGGAGGTGAGCCGTCGCGCGCGGACCGATGCCCTCACGGGGCTCGCGAACCGCCGGCATTTCGACGAGCAGATGCGCCGCGTCGTCGCCGAGACCGATCGCTTCGGCGGCGCCTGCTCGCTCGTGCTCGTGGACCTCGATCACTTCAAGGCGGTGAACGACAGCTTCGGCCACGAGGCCGGGGATGCGGTGCTCAAGCACGTTGCGCAGGTCCTGTGCGACGGCGTGCGGACCGTGGACATCTGTGCGCGATATGGGGGTGAGGAGCTGGCGATACTCCTTCCCCAGACGACCGAGGAGGGTGCGCTCGAGCTCGCCGAGCGGCTTCGGCAGACGCTGGAGCAACGGCCGAGCTCGCATGGCGGGCAGTCGATTCCCGTCACGGCTTCGTTTGGCGTCGCGACCTACCCAAAGCCGGTGCCGTACGGCGATTGGCTCGTCCTGGCGGCTGACAAGGCCCTGTACGAGGCGAAGGAGACCGGTAGAAATCGCGTGAAGGTTATTCAGCCAAGCCAAGTAACCTCAGCGCTTTACAAGGCTCGCTGACGAGGTCGCTGGAGCAGGGGAACGGTTGATTTCGGCCCGAAAGTCGCTAGATTGAATGCTACGGGGGCGACTGGCTTCGACGGGGTAAGTGAAGCTGTGGCTGCGTGCCCAGGTCGTGGGGATCCTGGTTAAACACTCCGCAAAACACCAACTGCGAACAACAACTTCGCCCTTGCCGCGTAACCTTTAAGGTTTCGCCTGCAAGTGCCTGAGTGGAAGCCCGCCCGGGGCGGCTGCTCAGGTATCGCAAATCCGGGATGGCTGATACGTACGCCTTCGGCGTATCGGCGAGACAAAGAGGGCTTACTCGCGAGTGGGTCGTCTGCCAACCAGCGCGCGGGGACATCCAACGGCGGACTACGCACGTAGTAGCTGTGGTGAATCTATTCTCGGACCCGGGTTCAATTCCCGGCGCCTCCACTGAGAACCAAGAAAACGCCGCCAGAACATTGGCGGCGTTTTCTATTTCCAGTGCCGTTCAGTGCCGTTCAGTGCCAATGGTTTGGCGCATTCTCCATAGGGAAATGCAGCGAAAAGGCAGTCGGCGCGGTGCCAAGTTAGTGCGGGGAAGGTGTTCATTTCGGTCTTGACCCGTTCGGAGTGAGTCGCAATTCTTGGGGGTACGGCTGTGGGTATACCCCCAACTTTGAACGGAGCGCGAGTCATGAATAGCGCGACGTACCCCCAACGGTCACGAGCCACTGACAAGCTCACCGATAAGCAGGTGCGCGACTTCATCCGTCGCGGTGAGCGCCGGAAGCTCGCCGATGGTGCCGGGCTGTACCTGACGTTGACGCCTGCCGGTCGTGGTGTCTGGCGGCTGAAGTACCGCCTGCCTCGGCAGGACGGCGCTGTGGAGAAGGTCTACACGCTCGGCAGCTATCCGGAGATTTCGCTCCAGGCTGCACGCGAGGAGCGCACACGGCTCCGGCAGCTCGTAGTCCAGGGCCGCGACCTCGCCCAGCTCCGGAAGAAGGAACGATTGGATCGCGTCACGGCGTCGGCGAACACGTTTCGTGCGGTTGCCGAGGAATGGCTCGCATCCAAGCGCGTGGGCTGGCAACCGGTACACTACGAGAAGTCCAAGCAGGCGCTGGAACGGGACGTGTACCCGCTCCTCGGTGACACGCCTGTGGCCGAGATCGAGCCGAAGCACGTCGCCGTCGTCATCGACGGAATCGTGGAACGGGGCGCGCGCGATACCGCAGGGAAGGTGTTGCAGCACATCGGACGCGTATTCAAGTACGCGCAAAGCGGCGGCCTCTGTCGCGACAATCCCGCCGAACCGGTGACCGAACGGCTTCCGCGCCGTACTGACATAGGGAAACAGCCCGCGCTCTTGGAAGTCGGCGCGCTGCGCGAGGTGCTCGCGAGGTGCAACCCCGGCAGACTCTCTCGTCCGCTCTCGCATTCGGTGTGGCTCGCGCACCGGCTTTGTGCGTTCACGGCGACGCGAATCGGCAACGTCGTGACTGCCGAATGGAGCGAGTTCGATCTCGACGCCGAGAATCCGACGTGGACGATCCCCCGCGCGAAAATGAAGAAGCGGGATCGCGACCACGATCACCGCGTCTATCTAGGTGCGACCATCGCGCGCGAGCTGCGCGAGTGGCAGAAGGAATCGCGGCGCAATGGGCGCATTGGCGGCTACGTGTTCCCCTCGCCGGCGGACGGCACGAAGCACGTCACGCGCGAGTCCTTGGAGAAGGTCTATCGCGTCACGCTCGGACTGAAGGGGAAGAAGCCGAAGCACTCGCTCCACGGCTGGCGCTCGTCATTCTCGACGCTCGCGAAGGAAGCCGGATTCTCGCACGATGCCGTCGAACTCGCGTTGGATCACGTCCACGCGAACAAGGTTGCACGCGCATATGACCGTGGCGAGCGATTGGCCGAACGCATAGAGGTCGCGCGGTGGTGGGACGCGCAGCTCTCTGGGAACGAACAGCACGACGGCAGCGCGGAAACTTCGGCGACGGGGTAAGCCTCGCGCGCGCGTACGAGGGCCATAGACGGTTACAGGTATACTCAGTGTGCGTTGTGCGGATCGCACGAGACTGATACACTACGACCAATGACGATCAGCGCTGGCCATACCCAGGCTTATTCGATGAGCAGTTAGCGCGGCGGCGCTGAGCTTCGTGCTCATGGTCGCGGCGCTTTTCGCGCCTGTTCGCGGGCGGGGGGAAACCCTCACTCGCGGGCAGGCGCTTTTTGTCGTCCCCGTAGGTCAACCGCAGCACACACAGGAGGAAGTCACGCATGACCGCAACCGGTCAGCCGCTCGGCGAACGTCTCTTACGGCTTCGCGAGGTGAAGGCTCGAACAGGGCTCGGAAAGACCTCGATCTACGCATACGAGAAGCGCGGCGAATTTCCGCGTCGCGTTCGCATCGGCCCGCTGCTGTCCGGCTGGGTCGCATCCGAGGTAGACGCGTGGATCGCGGACCAGATCGCGAACGCGCGCAGCCAGTGAAAGCAATACGGCCCCGCGCACCACACGCAGAGCCGTATCACCGTTTCTCACGCCGCGCGGGGACGCCGCGCAGAGTGTTTTCGTGGATGAAGGATTCAATACACCAGCGCATCCGCGCAAGCTGTCGCTGGTCCAACGGGACGAGACCGACCCGAGCCAGCCCTCCGCCGAGCTGCGCCAGACTTCGCTCCGCTACAAATGGCATCGAACGCATGAGCGGTATTTCGCGGCCAAGTGCCGCAACGCTTTCACCCTCATCCGAGGCGATGCCAATGCCGCTTAGCCGCGAGTTCCTCGCACGCCGCGACGCGGTTTACTTGGAGCTGCTAACCCGGATGCTCGATGACTCGACCGTGCGCGACAATGCGCGCGAGCTGGTTGACCCTGGACTGATCGAGGATTCTGGCGCTCGCGAGCTGTTCACGGCCATCCTGAATGCGCGCGCTCCGAATGATGCGCGTGACGTTGACGAGGGGCAGCTACGTTGCACGCTTACAAGCGCCGAAGCACGTGCAATCCTCGAACGCCTGAAGTCTGCGCCATCGCTCGGGCCAGCAACCGCCGAGGATTTCGCCTCTCTCGTGGACAGCGTTCAACGGGTTGGGCCGCTGTATTTGGAAGTCCGCCGACTTGCCGACGTGCGCGCGGAGCCGATTCAGTGGCTCTGGCCCGGTCGAATCCCATTCGGGAAGATCACCATTCTCGAGGGAGATCCGGGGCTCGGGAAATCCACGCTCACAGTGGAGCTGGCGGCCTGCGTTACCACAGGGCGACCGCTGCCCAACGGCGCGGAGATTCAGCCCAGGGGGGTCTTGTTTCTCTCGTACGAGGATACGGCAGCGGACACCATCAAGCCGCGATTGCTGGCCGCAGGCGGTGACGACACGCGCGCGCAGGTCATCGTTGGCGTAGTGCGATCCGGCGAGGAGGTCGGCTTCCCGGAATTCCCACGCGACGCCGACGCGCTGGAGTACCAGATCATTCGACACGGCGCGAAGCTCGTGGTAATCGATCCGCTCACGGCAGCGCTGAGCGCGCAACTCGACTTTTACAAGGACACCGATGTTCGTAGAGCGCTGAGCCGTCTGGCCCGAGTCGCCGAGCGAACTGGCGCGGCGGTGGTTCTCGTCCGGCACCTGACGAAGAAAGGTTCCGGAAACGCCATTACTGCCGGAGCGGGTTCGATCGGTATCACCGGCGCCGCGCGGGTCGTACTGGTCGTGAGTGCCGATGCGACAAATCCGGCGCATCGAATCCTGGCCGTTGCGAAATCCAACCTCGCGAAGAAGCCGGAATCGCTGAAGTTCTCGTTGGTTCAGCGCGGCGAGTCCTCGGCCATTCGGTGGGAAGGCACCTCTCCGCTAACCGCCGATGAACTCGCGGTGCAGCGAGCCACGGACGCGACGGACAGCAAGCTACTCCGCGACGAGGCGACGGACTTCCTTGCAGGATTTCTCGCCGACGGTCCGAAGCCGCGCCGTGAGGTGCTGCAGGCGGCTCAGCGCGAGAAGTTCTCTGACCGCACGATCGAGCGCGCTCGCCAGTCGCTCCGGATCACGTCCTCGCGAAAAGCTTTTGGCGGAGCGGTGTCGTGGTCGCTGCCCGACTCGGAAAGCGCAGTCCCGCCACAAAATGCCAATTCCGCCAGCTCCGCCAACCCCCTAGGGAATGGCGCAGTTGGCGAGGTTGGCGGGAATGCCGGGCGCGAGGAGGAGCTATGCGAAGTGATCCTGTGAAGTTGCTCGCGGCGCTCGAACGCCAGGGCCGCTTGCTCTCCGAGCGTCCGCCCGCCGAAGTCTGGCGCCTGTTGCGGAGCTGCGGCGTGACGCTCCGACCACAGGGCGAGCAGATCCGCGCGCTCGGATCACGCTCCAGTATTGAGTTCGCTGCGTCCGCGATTCGCGAGCACCGCAACGCGCTCCTCGCTGGAGCGTGCGCGCTCTGCGGAGTCGAGCTGGCGACGATTCGTGACCGGTGCGCGTGGTGCGATGCGGTTCGCGGTCGTCGCGTCGAGTATCCCCCAGGGGGCGCGGAGGAGGGCGCCATTCTCGCCGCAATCGAAGGTGCGGCGACGGACCTCGCCGCCTAGCTGCGCGGCCTCTCGTCCCTCATTGAGATAATCGACAATGAAATTTCTTCCTGCTTCGCTCTCGCGAGTCTTTTCCCAGCCGGTGCGTCCATCGGCTATCCCGCGTTCGAGCGCTCCGCTCATCACGCCGGCGCCGCAAACGTTCGAGGGACGGCTCTCGTCGGCGCTTGGAGCGGCGCGCGGCCCCTCCGTCGGCGGTCGTATTCGTCCCCTCGACGGGCTTGGGTCGGGGCAAATCATCGGGACACCGACTCCGCCGAATCCGAGCGTCGGCGCTATCTCGTCGTACCCTGCCGGGAATTCCGCGCTCAGCGGAACGGGACCAACCGCGCGCGCACGCGCACCGCTCGCCGTGAGTGGAGGCGGCACTATCCTCGGCGGGGCTCCAGCAGGTGTGATCCCGTCGAATGTGACCGGCAATTCCGCGCTCGGTAGTAATGCAACTGCGTCCGCGTCCGCTCGGTGCAGAGCGTGGCGGCACCATCCTCGACGGCACCCCTGGCGGCGTGATTCCCCCGAATCGGCTCGGTACGTCGAGCCTTGGCGGCAACGACAGCGCGCCTACCAAGCCGCTGCCGCTCGACAGCTTCGGCGCTGGTCAAATCACTGGAACGCCGAGCGCTCGATCGGGCTCGATCGTTTCGCTCCCGAGTGGCAGCTCGGACCTCCGTGGAGCATTGCCGCCGAGTCTCGCCGCTGCGACGGCGCTCGCGAAGAAGCCGCCCACGGATGACGACGAGGACAGCGACGGGGCGACGCGTGACGACCTCTCGACTCCATGCGGCCCGGTCTTGGCGCGGGCAGTCGTACGAACGCGCTGCGTTCGCGCCTGGCGATGGAGTAACGCCGGTGCCGGTGGTCGTCGCTTCGGCATTGCCCGACGGCGGGCCTCGGCGACTCCTGGACTAGCACGAGGGCGCGCAGTTGAACGGTACCCGGCGAGGCGACTTCCTCGCTACGGACAGGAGTCGCGGAATTCGCGGCTTCTGCTTCACCCTGGCTGGAGTGTTCAAGTGAAACTGCGTGACCGGAAGAAGATTCAGAGACTGCTCATCGAACGCATCTCGAATGGCGAAACAAAGGCGGACGCATGTGCCGCGCTCGGCGTCAGCCGTCGTTCGGTGACTCGCTGGGTCGAGCGTGATCCGGAATTCGCCGAGCGCTGGCGTGCGGCCCGCATCGAGCAGGCGCACTCGCTCGCCGACGATGCTGTGCGAATCGCGAACGAATCCGTTGCGCCGGGCGACATGGTTGCCGTCCAGCGAAACCGCTTGCGTGTCGATACGCTGAAGTGGCTCACGTCGAAGATCGCACCGCGCCTGTACGGCGAGCGAATCGTGGCCGAGCACAACGTCCGCGCCGGCGTGGTGGTGCTGCCTGCGATCGGTGGAGGCGAGCCCCTGGTCGTTCGTCACGAAGCTCCGACGCTGCTCGCTCCCCTGGCGCCGTCCGAGGGCGAATAGGGTCGCTACCCGTTCGCGCTCGCGCGGGTCGCGCCGTGGCTGTTTATTCAATCATGAATCTGATTCCCGACGATAACTCGCTGAAGGTCGCTGCCGGAACTGGTGCGGCCTGGTTGCTCGGGAAGCTCCTGTCTCCCACGGTGAAATCCGTTGGCGAGGCGGTTCGCGACGAGTTTCACTCGTGGGTAAACCGTAATCGTACCTCGGTGCTGGAAGCCGCAGCAGAGCAAGTGCGCGCCAGTGGCGAGGAGCCGCATACCATCCCTAACGGAATCCTTGTTCCGCTTCTAGAACGGTGCGGCTACGAGGACCACGAAGAGCTACGCGGTCTGTGGGCGTCATTGCTCGCTAAGGCGGCGGTCAGCGGGGGGGCGGACGTTGAGCCGCGTTTTGTGCAAATTCTCGCGAATCTGAGCCCGCTGGCCGCGCGTACGCTTGGTGCGCTATCGGTCACTCAGCCACTACCCGATGTATATGTCGACCCGACGGGTCGCGACGGTCGGGGCTATACCTTCCGTTGGCTGGCCGTAAAAGTCGGCGTCCCGGCAGACGAACGATTAGCCGCGGCGTTGGACATTCTCGTCGCGCAGGGACTCGCAACGCGAGGGAGCCCTGACAGCTCCGCGCTTTACATGGACGAAGGCGCAGCGCCCGGTAACCGGCAGGCAGCAAGCATCCTTCGTATCACGGCGTTGGGCAAGCTGTTCCTCGCCGCTGTGACACCCCTCCCAGGGGAAGCGTAGGCGATTATTAAAGCGTGCTAATGTTGTCCTTTTGCACCATGTTTGCTGCCGACCTTGAACACACGAGTGTGAATGCCGTCAGCAAAGAGAGCAGGGGTTGATATTGATCTGCGTGACTTCTCCGCGGTTGGTCGATTGTTCGCCGATCATGCTCGCCGTCACTATGGAGCGTGCGCGTCGTTTTGCTTTCGCAAGAATCGGCCGAGGGGCCAGATTGTTCTGAAGGTCAAAACGGATGACGAGACGACAGAACTCGCCGTGGGGGTACTCCAGGTCACGAAAGCCATGCGAGCCACCCTTGGAGACGAGGACGACGCGGCGGAGCACGGCGCGTACGGAGTGGCGTTGCTGGTCGCCGCGTACTCGATGGGTCTGCGTTTTGTCGAGCGCTCCTCGAAGGGTACGGGCTTCGACTTCTACGTTGCGCCGCCCCATGACGGTCGCCGACGGGATGACGACGATATCTTCGGGGACGTGTGGGGCTTTGAGGTCTCGGGTATCTTCAGTGGCGATACGGGAAAGGTCCGGGGGAGGCTTCGGAAGAAACAGAAGCAGGTAGCCGAAGCGGTTAAGCTTCATCCGGTTCTGATCGTGATAGTCGAGTTTTCCAAGCCCACCGCTGTGCTTCGTCTACAACGCGCATCATGACGACCGTTCGCGAGTTGCACGACCGTGCGATGGAGCTGGCAGACGAAATGCTCACTGCGCGTGCGCGCGGGCGTCGGCGCCAAGCGAACGCGTTGGCGGTCGAGGCATTCGAGGCCGAGCTACGCGCAGCGACGCTCGCCTTCGACCGGGACACCTCCGCCCCGACACGCATCATTCTGCTTCGCAGCATGGCGAGCTTGGCGCGCGAGGCTCGCGTCTACGAGGCGGGCATCGACCTCGCGATTCGTGCTCTTGCGGACGAAAGCCTACGAGAGCAGCGAACCGAAATCTTCCGGATTGTAGAAACGCTGCGCACGTACGAACACCTGAACGTTGAAGGCGTCACGTTGCAGGACACGGATATTCAGCTCACGCTCGCGGGGCCAGCTGCTGCGCCCGACTTCGCGCGCTCGGATGAGGTACTGAATCGCGTTGAAAAGTTCCGCCTGCTCGTCGTTCGCGATGCAATGCGCAAGACTGGACTGCCCTACGAAAAATCGTCACCGCGGACCCATCAGTTTCGTTCGGTGTTTACGCCATATCTGTCAACGCCGCGCGCAGCCAGCTTCGCGGTGACACTGAAGTTTGGCGTCGATGAACAGGGCGAACTGGATCTGTTCCGGGATATGGCGGCAGAATCCGGCACGAAGAAGCGGCCCCCGCGCGCCTCCCGCGTTCTTGACGACGTGATCGCAAGCGCGCGCGCATACGCCGAGGGCGGCCCAATGGGACTGCGGCGGGTCATACCCGACGAGTCATATGCGAAGAACGCTGCTTCGCTCTTGCGGGAACTCTCCCCGGACGCGCGCGGGATCGTGACCGTCGGTCTGACGATCGTTCGGAAGGGACGAATTGTCCCGGTACACCTGCCGGAGCGGAACGCATTTGATGGGGTCACGCCTAATGGGTCCGCTGGTGGCGGAGCAGAGGCGCTCCCACCTATTCAGGAATCCGTCGTCGGGACCCTGCTCGAAGGAAACGCCATCAACGCGGAACGCGCCCACGCGACGGTCGTCGCCGACGGCGGGAGGCGTATCAAGTTCGAGTACGACGAAGCTTCGCACGGGGATATCATTGACGGTTACTGGAAGCACCGCGTGCGGGTCCGCCTGCGGCGCATTGCTGCTCGGCGGCTCTTCCTGCTCAACATCGACAATGCGTGATCAGCAGCGAGCAACAACGACCATCGAGAACGTCCGTCTCAGTCTATGATTTCTTCGTGGTTGGCGCTCGCGCTGGCGAGCTAGCCTTGTTGGTCGCCGCTGCCTTCGCTTCGTCCTTCGTCCCCCCGCGCGTGCCGATGTAGGCCGCCCCGATCGCACCGGCCGCGGCGATGAGGGCCACGATGATCTTGATCGCGGACCCGCTTCCCTTGGGCTTGCCGTCGCCCGATGGCACACTCGGAGTGGACTGAGTCACGTTCTGCGTGACGTTCGGATTTGCCGTTTGTGATTGCTGAACGTTCTGAGTCACGTTGACCGAGGGGGCAGTAGGTGAGGGAAGCGTCATCAGCAGGTCGAAAATTGCTGCCCGGTCGGCGGGGTGCAGGGCGGTGCAGTTTTCGATTGATGCTTTGAGGTATCCGAGTTTGTCTCCGTCGGGTTGCGCCAGCATTCCGGCGCGAATCCGAGCAAGTGCCTCGTAAAAACCTTCGATACGCGGTGGAGAATTCGCACCGCGTCCCGCTGAGCCGTCATCGGCGCTCATGTGAGAATGAACATGACGCGCACGTTGCGCGGGGTGACCGAAATCTCCGCCCCGGTGTGCGGATCGAAGATCTCCTCCGGAACCTCGCGGAAGTCATCGAAATCTTCGATTGGGCCGAGGTTCCCGGGCGACTCGACGCGGTAGACGCGCTGAATTGTCCCGTCGTATACCAGTCGCTCCAAGATGCGGACGAGATCAACCTCCGACGACGGCTGCACTCGAAGCGTCAGGTGGTCGATCGTCATCTCGCGGCGCTTGCCTGAGCCGATTAGCTCGCCGAGGCGCGAAACGCTTTCTCGTTCCCGAGGGAACTCACTTGTTATACTTGAGAATTTCTCGGAGGACATGCTCATAGTCGCCGCGACTGCACTGATGAGGGATCGCGAACTCGTTGGGTTCGCCGGACATCAGGACGTGAACGTCCGCTTTGGGCCGCTTCTTTTCTTGTTTCAGCCAGTACACGTTGAGAGAATCGTGGTACGCCTCGCCATCTTCCGTAAGGGCGGCGACGCTTTTCTCCGTCTTATCGAAGGCGAACAGATTGGTTTGTCGCTTGCATGCCGACGTGTGGTTCACGCCGTCGCTGTCGCGAATTGCGGTCCCTGAGAAGGACACGACACCCGCAAGCGCGTGTCGATCGTCATACAGCTTCTTCTTCGCTTTCACGAGTGAGCGCGGGTCGAGTGTTGTTGCGTCTATCAATCCATCCAGGAGCGCCAACACCGTTGAGAGTTCTTCGTGGTAGTGAGCCGAACCGCCCCGTCTCTGAAACACTCGGATTTCCACTAAGCCAGTCGGGTGTACTCGAACAATGTTGACGCCCCGATCGACCTCTCGTTCGTATTCCTTCGAGTAGAAGCGACCCTCCCGCAGTTCCGTCGTCTTCAAAAGCCGGTCAAACGTGCGCGTTTCGACGATCTTGATTACCAGGACTTCGCCGGGGTCGAAATCGTCGCGCCGGACCTCAACGACCTCGGGCGCATCGGGGAAGTCAATAACCTTAGGCGTTTCCAAGACATCTTCAGCATCATGATCCCGCAACCACACGCGAATATGTTGCGCAGTCGGGACCACCGGCCCCTTAATTCTTCGTTCGAATAGGAAGACGTGCTGCTTGCCGTACTCCTCAACGTCCCGCAGGTAGGCGAAAAGAGCTTGCTCGCTAAGGCTGTTTCGCTTCAGGGCAGGTCGGACAATGTCCTCAAAGATTTTGTCCCAGGTATTGGCGCGCCCAAAGCCTCGGGATTCTAGAAAGTCTCCAAAATCTCTGACCGTGCCGTACCGCTTGATCAACTCCTCCAGGGTCTCAGACCTTTTCACTCACCCGCCCTCTGATGTCAGGTTTGACCGAACTCGACAGGGGCTATACTACGACCGTTCGGGTGTCTTGGCGAGGTCGAGTGGCGCGTAAGTCCAA
>CBHWBX010000038.1:0-16233 GCA_966111935.1 uncultured Gemmatimonadaceae bacterium | reverse complement strand
GATACGGGAGCTTTCCCGCGGCGAGCTGGGACGCGTAGTGGTAGAAGCGTCCGGTGCCGGAGTAGACGAGCGTGTAGAGCTCGCGAAAGACGCCGGCGAAGATCACCACGTGCGCGAGGGCGGCCAACGACAGTAGCCTGGCGTCACCGCCCTCGCGTCGTGAGATCACGAGCTTACTTCAAGCGAGCCTTGATGAGCTCGACGAAATCCAGCGGGCGCTTGGCGACGCCCATGCCGGCAGCCTCGAACGCCGCGATCTTGTCGGCGGCCGTCGCGCCATGGCCGGAGATGATCGCGCCCGCATGGCCCATGCGGCGGCCCGGCGGCGCGGTCTGGCCGGCGATGAATCCGACGACCGGCTTCTTCATGTGCTTCTTCACGAATTCCGCGGCATCCTGCTCGTCGCTGCCGCCGATCTCGCCCATCATCGCGATGGCCTTCGTCTCCGGATCCTTCTCGAACGCCTCGAGGCAGTCGATGAAGTTCGTGCCGTTGATCGGGTCACCGCCGATGCCGACGCAGGTCGACTGGCCGATGCCGGCGCGGGTGAGCTGATACACGACTTCGTAGGTCAGCGTGCCCGAGCGGCTGACGACGCCGACGTTGCCCGGCGTGCAGATGCGGCCCGGAATGATGCCGACCTTCGACTTGCCCGGCGTGATGAGGCCCGGGCAGTTCGGGCCGAGGAGGCGGGCGCCCTTGTCCTTCACGAACGGATAGACGCGCGTCATGTCGAGCACCGGCACGCCTTCGGTGATCGCGACGATGAACTTCACGCCCGCGTCGGCCGCTTCCATGATCGCGTCCGCGGCGTAGTTGGGCGGCACGTAGATGACGCTCGTGTTCGCGCCCGTCGCGGCGACCGCGTCGGCCACCGTGTTGAAGATCGGCACCTTCTCGTCGAACTTCTGGCCGCCCTTACCGGGCGTGACGCCGCCGACGACCTTCGTGCCGTACTCCATCATCTGCTTCGTGTGGAACGAACCGTCGCGGCCCGTGATCCCCTGCACGATCAGCGTCGTGTTGTTGTCGATGAAGATGCTCATGGTTACTTGCCTCCCTTCGCGAGCTCGACCGCCTTCTTCACCGCTTCATCCATGTCGCTCGACGCCGAGAAGCCGTTCTCCTGCAGAATCTTCATCGCGATCTCTTCGTTCGTGCCCGTGAGCCGAATGACGATCGGCACCTTGAGCGGGTTCTGTTTCGTGGCCGTCACGATGCCGTTCGCCACGTCGTCGGTGCGCGTGATGCCGCCGAAGATGTTGAACAGGATGGCCTTCACGTTGGGATCGGCCGTGATGATCTTCAGCGCGTTGACGACCTTCTCCGGAGTCGACGAGCCGCCGATGTCGAGGAAGTTCGCCGGATCGCCGCCGTAGTACTTCACGAGATCCATCGTCGCCATCGCGAGACCGGCGCCGTTCACCACGCAGCCGACATTGCCGTCGAGCTTGATGAACGTGAGGTTCGCGTTGCGCGCCTGCACTTCGCTCGGCGCTTCCGCGCTCTCGTCGCGCAGCGCGGCGATCTCGGGGAGACGATCGAGCTCGTTGTCGTCGATGACCATCTTCGCGTCGAGCGCGACGACGTCACCGGCCGGCGTCACGACGAGCGGATTGATCTCGGCGAGCGAGCAGCCGTTCTTCATGAACGCCGAATACAGCTGCTGCATGATCTTCGCGGCCTGGCGGACCTTCTTCACGTCGTCGAACAGGAAAAAGCCGAGGCGGCTCGCCTGGTACGGCTCGAGCCCGTAGCGCGTGTCGATCGGCAGCTTGAGGATCTTCTCCGGCGTCTTCTCGGCCACTTCCTCGATGTCGATGCCGCCCGCGGGGCTGACCATGAACACCGGCTTCTTCGACGCGCGGTCGAGAATGATGCCGACGTACGCTTCGCTGGCGATGTCGGCGGCGGAGGTGACGAGCACCTTCTGCACCGGAAGGTCCTTGATCGTCATGCCGATGATCTTCTGACCGAGCTCCTTCGCCTCGGCCGGGGTCTTCGCGAGCTTGACGCCGCCCGCCTTACCGCGGCCGCCGGCGTGCACCTGCGCCTTGACGACAACCATGCCGCCGTACTGCTGCGCGATACGCTCGACCTCCTCGGGGGTGGATGCCACCTCGCCGGGAGGAATCGGCACACCTTCCTTCCTCAGCAGCTCCTTCGCCTGGTACTCGTGGATGTTCACGCGCTCTCCGCTGTGTCGTTTGCTGTTGCGGTTATCGTAGTTCCTGCCTCGCCGCGCACTGCGTCCTGCCCGCGGCTCAGCGATGTGATGATCGCCCGTCCCCCCGTGCGGCGCACGAACGCGACCGCCGCACGGATCTTCGGCGCCATGCTGCCTTCGCCGAAGGCCCCTGCCTCATCCAACCGTTCCGCGTCGTCCGCGCTCAGCCGCCGGAGTGGCCGCTGCTGCGGCGTTCCCCAGTCGGCGTAGACCGCGTCGACGTCGGTGAGTATCAACAACAGTTCGGCGCCGAGATCGCGCGCCAGGACCGCCGCGGCGAGGTCTTTGTCGACCACGGCGTCGATCCCTTCCCAACCCAACGTCGGATGCTCGTACACGGGCGCACCACCGCCGCCACAGGCGACGACGAGCATGCCCGCTTCGACGAGCGTCCGGATCACCGAAAGCTCGTGGATGCCTTTCGGCACCGGACTGCCCACGACGCGCCGGAGATTCCCGTGCCCGTCGGGTTTGATGACCTGCCCTTCTGCTTCCGCCTCACGCGCGCGCTCCGGTGAGAGCGCGCGCCCAATGAACTTCGTCGGATGTCGCAGCGCCGGATCGGACGGATCGACCTGAACCTGGGTGATGACCGTCGCGACGTTGCGCGGAGAGCCCGCGCGGCGAAGCGCGTTCTCCAGCGACTGTTGAATCATATATCCAATCCAGCCCGCTGTCGCGGCCACGAGCACACCGAGTGGCAATGGGGCTGCCTGATTCCGCGCGACCTCGTTGCGAACCAGCTCGTCGCCGACCTGCGGGCCGTTGCCATGGACGATGCAGACACTCCACCCATCGAGCGCCAGGCTCACGATCGGAGCGAGGCTTTCCCGGGTATGGCGGAACTGATCGTAGATCGTCGACTGCTCCCCCGCGGGGGCCAGAGCGTTCCCACCCAGCCCGACGACGGCGGTCCGGACGTGCCGGTGCACGGTCATCGCGCGCCTCCGCGACCCACCGCCTGCCCCAACGCCTCGAAGGCATGGCCGAAGGCGACGAGATCGCCGCGACGGAGCGCGTCGCGCATCGCCGCATAGAGCGCGGCGATGTTCGCGCGGAAGTCACCAGCGAGCACCGGAAGCGGCGTCCCGCCGATCGGCGAGACCCCGAATGGCGGCGCGACCGAACGCGCCGAGTCGCCGCTGAACAGCGCGACGCGATTGAGCGTCGGGATCGATCCGCTCCGCCAGCGATAGCTCGGCTGCACGAAGGCGATGCTGCCGCGAAGCGGGATCGCGCGCACGCGCCCGTGCGCCAGCGGCCCTTCGCGCGCCGCACTTCCCGCGCTGTCGACCGAGCGCAGACGATCGAGAATCGTGCTCCAGCGATGTCCCGGCTGATCGAGCGGCAGCCACTGGGTCGTCTGGTTCGCGCCGCCGGTGCCGATGACGACACCGCGCAGTCGATCGCCGTCGTCGATGAGCGGAATCGCGAGGCCGAGCGTGCGGCCGCCGGGCAGCACGTACGGCAGCGGATCGGTCGCGGCCAGTGCGCTGTCGGCGCCATCGAGCACGGGAATGTGGCGCGGCACATCGGCCTGTCCGCGCGCGCCGAAGCGTCCGAACGCCGTCGCCTGCGCGACGATCGCGTCCACGGGCGCGGTGAGCTGCGGACGAATTCCCGACGGCAATGAGCTCCACGTCGTGAACAGCGATGGGAGACGCGCCTTCCAGCTCGCGGCGACCGGATCGAGGATCGAGTCCGCGACGATCATCACTTCGCCGGTCGACGCCTGCACTAGGCCGACCGCGGCGTGGCGCAGATAGCTGCGCTCCGCGCCGACGATCCGGAAGTGCCGGCTGAGCGGATAGGTCTCCGACGCCGAATAGAGATCGACCTGCCAGTACAGCGTATCGCCGACGAGAATCGGATCGATCGTGCGCCCTTGCGCGAAGAAGGGGGCGAACATGTCGAGCCGGTCGCGCACGTCGCGGTGCGAGATCAGGGTCGGCCGCGGCTGCGGGAGCTCGCCCGAGATCAGGCTCACGTCCTGAAGCGACCAGGCCGTCGCCAGGCGGGAAGCGAACGACTCGAGCACCGTCCCGGTGAGGTGATTTAGAGAATCAGAAATCACCGCCGTGTTCGGCGCGCCCGGGTAGACGAGCGGCGCGTCGACGGACATGTCGTCGCCGATCGGCGAGACCGACGCGGCGACGCGCATCGGTGTTCCGCGCTCGTCGGCTTCGGCGGCGAGCACGCGCACCGCGGTCCACGGCGCGCGCGATGCCGCGCCTTCGCTCGCCGGCTCGATGACGTCGGCCGAGATGACCGGACCGCCGGTGTGCCAGCCGACGAGCGGCGTGCTGTCCGATGCGGTGCGGCCGCTGTTCGTGGCGCGCACGAGCGCCGGAGGATCCCACACGGGCACCGCAGGAAGCGCGGCGGCGAGCGTCGGATAGGCGAGCGACGAATCGGCGCGCGGGATCGCGTCGACGCCGAAGGCGCGACGAGTGTAGGTCGCGCGGGTCGCGAGATACGCCTGCTCCCGGCTCGTCCGCTGCGCGTCGGTCCCGCTCCGCTCGGCGATCGCCGGCACGCCTTCACGCACGAGGAGCGCGAGCACGACCGACGTGAGCACCGAGATCGCCGCGAGACGGAACTGGCCGACGAAGCCCGCCCAGAGCACGATGATCGACGCACCGAGGGTGAGGAGCGACAAAAGGAGGTCGCCCGGCACGCCGACGCGATGGTCGACCCACCCGAATGCGCCCTCGGCACCGCTCCCGTCGACGAGCAGCGAATACATGTCGAGACGGAAGCTCCATGCGAGGAGCAACAGCAGCACGCCGATCAGCACCGTCACGTGCCGTCGCACGTACGTCGACGCGTACAAGCCGCCGCGCTGCCACTTGAGACTCGGCGTGAGGGCGTAGAGCAGGATCACGACGAGGCCGACGACGAGCACGAGATAGAACGCCCACATCCAGAGCGAGCTCTCGAGCGGCAGCCAGTAGACGAAGAAGCCGAGGTCCTGGCTGAAATACGGATCCGTCTCGTTGAACGGCTTGCTCGACCGCGAGAGCACGACGGACATCCAGTCGTCCGACGACATCGTGAGCAGCGCGCCGAGAATGACGGCGAGCACCGCGGCGACGGCGACGAGATACCGGCCGGGGACCTCTTCACCGATCTCTAAATTCGCCAAGCGGCGCGGGAACACCAGCGACACAACCGACTGGCGGACGGCGTACAGATTCGCGAACGCGAACAGCGCCGCGATGGTGCCCGAGCCCAACCGCAGGATCGTCACCGCGCTCATGCGCGCGCGCCAGAGCGCGCTCGCGCCGAGCGAGTCGTACCACAGATAGTCGGAATAGACGCCGGCCAGGTTGCGGCCGACGATCAGGAGGACCGCGGCGGCAGCCAGCGCTACCATGAGCCACCGCCGCGTCGTCATTACACCCGTACGCCCTGTTCGGAGAGCCAGCTCTCCATCTCGCCTCGGATCTCGGCGAGGCGCTCCGGCGTCTCCGCCTCGTAGCGGGCGACGATCACCGGCTGGGTGTTCGACGCACGGATGAGTCCCCAGCCGTCGCCGAACAGCACACGCACGCCGTCGACGTCGATGACGTCGTGCTTCGCACGGAAGTGCTTCACCGCCTTGTCGACGAGATCGAACTTGATCTCCTCGGGAACGTCGATGCGCAGCTCCGGCGTCGAGACGAAGTCGGGCACGTCGGCGAGCTTCTCGGCGACGGTGGCGTTCGAGTCGGCAAGAATGCGCAGCAGCCGCGCGGCGCCATAGAGCGCGTCGTCGTGGCCGTAGAAGCCTTCGGTGAAGAACATGTGGCCGGACATCTCGCCGGCGATCGGCGCGTGCATCTCGCGCATCTTGTCCTTGATCAGCGAGTGGCCGGTCTTCCACATCACCGGCTTCCCACCCGCGTTCTCGACGGCCGTCGGCAGCGCCTGCGAGCACTTCACGTCGAAGATGATCGCCTGGCCGCGTCCGGTCCGCTCGAGGACATCGCGCGCATACAGGATGAGGATGCGATCGCCCCAGATGATGTTCCCCTGCCCGTCCACGACGCCGATGCGGTCGGCGTCGCCGTCGAAGGCGATGCCGATCTCGGCACCGTCTTCCTTCACCGCCTTGATCAGATCCTCGAGGTTCTCGGATCAGGGTGGTGGTTCGGGAAGGTGCCGTCGCTCTCGCAGAACAGTCCGCGTCCGGTCACGCCGAGGCGCTCGAACAGCTGCGGCGCGACGAGCGCACCGGCGCCGTTGCCGCAGTCGTAGACGATCTTCATCGGGCGCGACAGACGGCCGATCTTCTCGGCGACGTCGTCGACGTAGCGCGCGATCACGGCCTCCTCGTGCACGCTCCCCTTCTTCGCGTCCGCGGCGGCGGGCTTTTGCGTCAGCGCGTAGAGATGCTGTATCTCGTCGCCGTGCATCGACGCCTTCTGGAGTGAGAGCTTGAACCCGTTGTACTCGGGCGGATTGTGCGACCCGGTGATCTGGATGCCGCCGACCACCGGAAGATGATGCAGGGCCCAGTAGTTCAGCGGCGTCGGCACGACGCCGATGTCGACCACGTCGACGCCCGAGCTCGTGAGGCCGTCGACGAGCGCGTCACGAAGCTTGCCGCCGCTCGGACGGTTGTCGCGTCCCACCGCCACGGCACCGGTGATTCCGTGCTCGGCCATGTTCGCCGCGTACGCGACGCCGATCGCGCGCGCCGCTTCCGTCGTCAGGTCCTTGTCGACGATCCCGCGGATGTCGTATTGCCGGAAGATCCCTGCTGCGATGCCCATCGGAAGCCTCGAAAATGAAACGGGGCCGCGGCGCGGCCCCGTGATCCTATCGCGAAACGGCCGCTCCGTTCTCTGCGAGTCGTCGCAGTGAATCGGCCGGAGTGACCATACCCGTCGGCGGGATGTTCGTCATGACCGGTTCGACGTCCATGCGCGGACGACCGCGGCGCGCGGCTTCGACGACCCACTCCGGCGCGAAGCCGAGCACGAGGATCAGCGCCACGCTGACGCCGAGCACCATCGACGTGAGGCCACCGGTGCGCTCGGGCACCGGGTACGCCTCGTTACGCGGACGCATGAACATCCGCACGAGGACGTAGAGGTAGTAGCCCGCCGAGATGACCGTCGTGAGCACGAGCACCACCGCGAGGGTCGTCTGCCGGACCGGCGCCTGGAGCGCGGCCTGGAGGACGTACCACTTCGCGAAGAAGCCGGCGCCGCCGAAGATCGGGAAGCCCATCAGCGCGAGCATGATCACCGACATCGACAGCGCGAGGCCCGGACGCACGGTCCAGAGTCCATCGAGCTCGTCGAGCATCACCGTGGTCTGACCGTCCCGGGTGAGTGCGACGACGACCGCGAACGCGCCGAACGTCGCGAGGGTGTAGATGAAGAGATAGAACAGCATCGCCGACGAGCCCTGGAACGTCCCCGCGGCGATCGCCACGAGCAGGTAGCCGGCGTGGCCGATGCTCGAGTACGCGAGCATGCGCTTGAGGTTGCGCTGCGCGAGCCCGATCGCGTTGCCGATCACCATCGTTGCGATCGCGAGGCCGCTGAGCGCCGGATGCCAGGTCTCGAAGCTGAACGGGAACGCCTCGAGCCAGACGCGGATGAACGCCGCGAACGCCGCCGCCTTCACCGTCGCCGCCATGTAGGCCGTGATCGGCGACGGCGCGCCGTCGTACACGTCCGGCGCCCACATGTGGAACGGTACCGTCGCGACCTTGAAGCCGAAGCCGATCAGGAGCATCGCGATGCCGGCGATGAGCAGCGGGCTGCCGACGAGGTTGTACATCGTCGTGCGGCCGGCGATCACCGTCAGGTTCGTCGAGCCCGTCGCGCCGTAGACGAGCGCGATGCCGTACAGCAGGAACGCCGTCGAGAACGCGCCGAGCAGGAAGTACTTGAGCGCGCCTTCCGCCGAGCGCTCGCTGCGGCGGTTGATGCCGGCCAGCGCGTAGACGGAGATCGACATCAGCTCGATGCCAAGGAACACGATCATGAGATCGCGCGCCGCGGCGAGGAGCATCATGCCGCTCGAGGCGAGCAGGATCAGGACGTGCGATTCGGCCTGGGTGATGCCGGCGCGCATGTTGTCGTCCATGCTCAGCGCGAGGGCGAACGCCGTGCCGAGGAGGATCACGACGTCCATCAGCCAGCGGAAGCCGTCGATCGCGATCGGGCCGGGCGAGGCCGTGTAGCGGTTCGACCAGAACGCGACCGCGACGAGCGTGATCACGCAGAGCACGATGCTCGCGAGACCGATCGAGCGCTGGTGCTCGTGACTTTCACGCCGCCAGGCCGAGGCGACGAGGAGGATCATCGCCCCGCCCATGAGGATCAGGTCGGGAACGAGGGCGAGCGTGAGCTGCGCCGGGATGCTGAGATCGAGCGTCGTGATCATTTACCGATCCCCCGCATCGCCGACCTGCATCGGGACGGCATCGCGGCGCGCGTTGACCGAGGAGACGAAGCGCTCGGCCGCGCCTTCCATGCGCCGGAGCACCGGAGCCGGATACACGCCGAGCCAGACGATGCACGCGATGAGCGGCAGCATCAGGGCGAGCTCCCGGCGGTTGAGATCCGGGATGTGCTCGTTCTCGGGCTTGTCGAGCGGGTTGAAGAGAATGCGCTGGATCGCCCAGAGCAGGTAGCCGGCGGAGATGATGACCGCCGTCGACGCGACGACCGCCATCACCGGCTCGGTGCGGTACGCGCCGATGAGGACGAGGAACTCGCCGATGAATCCGTTCGTGCCCGGCACGCCGATGCTGCTGAAGGTGACGATCGTGAGCAGCGCCGCGAACATCGGGACGACGCGGGCGATGCCGCCGTACGCCTCGATGAGACGCGTGTGGCGGCGCTCGTAGATCATGCCGATGAGGAAGAACAGCGCTCCGGTCGAGATGCCGTGGTTGATCATGACCATCAGCGCGCCCTGCACGCTCTGCACGGTCAGCGCAAAGATGCCGAGCATCACGAAGCCGAGGTGGCTCACCGACGAGTACGCGACGAGCTTCTTGAAGTCCGGCTGGACGAGCGAGACGAGCGCCCCGTAGACGATGCCGATCACCGCGAGCATCAGGATCACCGACCGCACCGTCGGGTTCATCGCCGCGCTCGGGAAGAGCGGGATCGCCAGACGCAGGAAGCCGAAGGTGCCGAGCTTGAGCATGATGCTCGCCAGCACCACCGAGCCGGCCGTCGGCGCTTCGACGTGCGCGTCCGGCAGCCAGGTGTGGAACGGGAACATCGGGACCTTCACGGCGAACGCCATGAAGAACGCGCCGAAGCACCACAATGCCGCCTTCGGCGAGATCATGGTATTCGCGATGATGTAGTCGTAGCTGAAGCTCGGGATGCCCGTCACCGGGTTGCGGCTCTGGAGCCCGAGGTACACGATCGCCGCCAGCATCAGCATCGAGCCGACCATCGTGTAGATGAAGAACTTGAGGCTGGCGTAGATGCGGCGGTCACCGCCCCAGATGCCGACGATGAAGTACATCGGCACGAGCATCACTTCCCACATCACGTAGAAGAGGAAGAGATCGAGGGCCATGAACACGCCGAGCATGCCGGACGTGAGGACGAGCAGGAGCGCGTAGTAGCTGCGCGTGCGCTGGCGGATGCTCGTCCAGCTCCCCGCGACGGCGAGGAACATGATGAACGTCGTCAGCAGGATCATCATCACGGCGATCCCGTCGACGCCGATCGTGAAGCGAATGCCCCACGACGGGATCCACGAGAAGTCGACGAGAGCCTGCCAGCCGGCGTTCGCCGGATCGTAGCTCCACCAGAGGCCGAGCGAGACGAGCAGCTCGATGCCGAAGAACACGAGGGCGAGCATCCGCGGGGTGCGCGCCGCCCCGCTCGCGACCTCGTCGGTGCCCGGCGCCTGGGCGCCGGCGCCGCCGATCGCCCCGATCACCGCCGCGCCGACGAGCGGGATCGCGAGCAGCGCCGGGAGCACCCAGCTGTTGTAGCCGATGGACGTCAGAAAGGCGTTCATGTATTAGCGAATCTCAATTATCGAATGCTGAACGCGGCGAGCACCGCCACCACGCCAACGGCGAGAACCCACGCATACGTACCGAGCTGCCCCGACTGGAACGACGAGCCGATCCATCCGACGAACCGCGCCAGCCATGCGCTGCCGTTCACGGCGAGGCCGTCGATCAGGCCGGCGTCCACGCCGCGCCAGAGCAGCCCGCGCGACACGCCGACCACCGGCTTGACCACCGCGGCGTCGTAGATCTCGTCGACGTAGTACTTGTCGAGGAGCGTCTTCTCGAAGCCCTCTTCCGGCTTCGCCTGCGCCTTCGGCACCAGGTGCTCCGGCTTGAGCCGCACCCAGGCGAGCGTGATACCGGCGACGGCGATCAGGATCGCGAGGCCGACCAGGCCATACTCGAGCCCCTCCGACATGTGGCCGCCGCCGGCGAGCACGCGCTGCGTCGACTCACCGACCACCGGCTCGAGCCACTTGTCGAGCGCGCCGACCGGGCCGAGGAAGTGCGCGAACTCCGGGATGTTCAGCCAGCCGCCGGCGACCGTCGCCACGCCGAGCACGGCGAGCGGACCGGTCATGATCCACGGCGCCTCGCGGAGATGCTTGCGCTCCTCCTCACCGCTGCGGTTCGGGCCGTGGAAGGTGTAGATCATCATGCGCGTCATGTAGGTCGCCGTCATGAACGCCGCCGCCACGCCGAGCACGTAGGCCAGGTAGAGCCAGAAGCTGCCGGCGATGCCGAACAGGTGCGCCTCGGCGATCGTCGAATGCTGCGCCCGCGCGAACACGCTGCCGAGGATCTCGTCCTTCGAGAAGAAGCCGGCGAGCGGCGGGATACCGGCGATCGCCAGCGTCGCGATCCACATCAGCACGAACGTGACGGGCATGTATTCCTTGAGCCCGCCCATGTTGCGCATGTCCTGCGCGTCGTCGTGGTTGTGGGTGTGGTGATACGCCTGGTGCATCGCGTAGATCACCGAGCCAGACCCGAGGAACAACAGCGCCTTGAAGAAGGCGTGCGTCACGAGGTGGAACACGCCGGCCACGTACGCGCCGGAGCCGACACCGACGAACATGTAGCCGAGCTGCGAGACCGTCGAATAGGCGAGGACCTTCTTGATGTCCCACTGCTTGAGGCCGATCGACGCCGCGAACACCGCCGTCAGCGCGCCGATCAGAACGACGACGATCTGCGCGACCGGCGCCAGCGCGAACAGCACGTTGCTGCGGGCGATGAGGTAGACGCCCGCCGTCACCATCGTCGCGGCGTGAATGAGCGCCGAAACCGGCGTCGGGCCGGCCATGGCGTCCGGCAGCCAGACGTAGAGCGGAATCTGCGCCGACTTACCCGCGCAGCCCAGGAACATGAACAGGCAGATCGCCGTGACGACCGCGCCGCCGAACGGCAGCCCTTCCGCCGCCGCGCGGACGCCCGTGTAGTCGAGCGTGCCGAGGTTCGCGAACAGCAGGTACATCGCGACGAGCAGGCCGAAGTCGCCGATGCGGTTGACGATGAACGCCTTCTTGCCCGCGTCCGCGTTCGCCTTCTCGCTGAACCAGAAGCCGATCAGCAGGTACGAGCAGAGACCGACGCCTTCCCACCCGATGAACAGCAGCGGATAGTTGCCGCCGAGCACCAGGATCAACATGAAGAAGACGAACAGGTTCAGGTACGCGAAGTAGCGCGGGTACCCGGGGTCGTCCTGCATGTAGCCGATGCTGAACAGATGGATGAGCGTGCCGACGCCGGTGATGACGAGCACCATCATCATCGACAGCTGATCGAGCTGGAACATTGCGTCGATCTTGAGGTCGCCGACGGGCATCCACGCGAAGTACCGCTGGATGAACGGCGCGGCCATCTCGCCGCCGCCCGCCGCGCGCATCGCCATCCAGATCGTCAGCGCGAGGACGAACGACAGCGCCAGAACACCCGGGCCGACGATGCTCGTGATGCCGGCAAAGCGATGGCGCGCGATCGGATGATGATCGTCGCCGACCGCCCCATGCTCGTCTTCCGAGTGGTGAACCGTGGCGTGGCCGTGGCCGTGATCGTCGCCGTGCGCCGCGCTCGGATCGGCCGGGCCGGCGTGGAACGCCGACGACAGCGACAGCGCGCCGTTGATGAGGAAGCCGAGGAACGGCAGCAGGGGGACGGCCCACAGCCACTGCGCGGCGGTGCCGGTCAGCGGATGGGTGCCGGCCGATGCGGTCGCGGCGGCTGCTTCTTGCAGGAGAGGGAGCATCAGCCTTTCAGCAGGTTGATGTTCTGAAGATTGACCGTCTGACGATGACGGAAGAGCGCGATGATGATCGCGAGCCCGACCGCGGCTTCAGCCGCCGCGACGGTCATCACGAAGAAGACGAACACCTGGCCGGTCACGCCGTACGACTGCGCGAACGCGACGAAGCTCAGGTTCACGGCGTTGAGCATCAGCTCGACGCACATGAAGACGATGATCGCGTTGCGCCGGATCAGCACGCCGAACACGCCGATCGCGAACAGCACCGCGGAGAAGAAGAGCGCCTCAGCGAGCATTGTCGTCGCCCCGTTGCTTGCCCAGTACGACGGCGCCGACGACGGCGGCGAGCAGCAGGATGCTCGTCACCTCGAACGCCAGGAGATATTCGTGGAACAGCGGCCCCGCGATCGGGCTCAGCGCCCCGCTCTGCTCGATCTGCTGAAACGCGAAGCCCTGCGGCAGCGTGAGCGAGACCGGCGTGCGCGCCTTCGTCAGCGCGAACACTTCGGCGAGGATCGCCAGGCCCACCGCCCCGCCCGCGAGCTTCCATCCCAGACCGCGCATGTCGCCGATCTCGCCGCGGCCGAGGTTGAGGAGCATGATCACGAACAGGAACACGACCATGATCGCGCCCGCGTACACGAGCACCTGGATCGCGCCGATGAACTGCGCGTCCAGCAGCACGTACATCGCCGCGAGGCTGAACATGGTGTTCACGAGCCACAGCGCCGCCGCGACGGGACTCTTGCGCGTCACGAACAGCAGCGCCGAGACGATCCCGATGAGGCCGAACAGATAGAAGTGGAACGTGTAGAACAACGACAGCTGGCCGTGGGGCATCTCCTTCGCCACCGCTTGCAGGAGCATGAGCATCACTCGCCCTTCGGGTCGGCGGGGTCCCACAGCTCCGACACCGGATGCGTCTGAGCCATCAGGCGCTCCAGGTCGTACACGAATCCTTCACGGCTGTATTCCGAGTTCTCGTAGTGGCGCCCGACGTGAATCGCTTCCTCGGGGCACACTTCCTGACAATATCCGCAGAAGATGCAGCGGAACTCGTCGATCTCGAACACGAGGGGGTATCGATTCCCGTTCTCGTCCTCGCCCGGCACGAGCTTGATGCAGTTCGACGGACACACCGTCGGACAGAGACCGCAGGCCACGCACTTCGCCTTGCCGTCTTCCGTCGTCATCATGCGGTGCGTGCCGCGCCAGCGCGGCGAGAGCCCCCATTTCTGCTCGGGGTACTGAATGGTCACCTTCTCCGGATGGAGGAGGTGCTTCAGCGTGAGCGCCATGCCCTTGAGGGACGCGCGAACGTAGCTCGTCTCCTCGATCGGGCGCTCGAGCACCTTGACGCCGATCGCCATCAGTCCGCCCCTCCTTCACTCGTCGCCGGCTGGAAGCGCAGGCGGTCGTACCGCGCGCGACGCAGCTTTTCGATGTTGCGCTTGTCGAGGCGCGAATACGCCGGGCTGATGATGCGGCCGCGGTCGATCACGCCGAAGATGATGCCCATGAGGATGATGTTCAGGACGAGCATCGCGACCGCGAACTTCCAGTCCGTCGGATGGATGCCCGCCGCGTCGAGGCCGAGGGTCGCCGCCGCGACGATGACGATGTATGACAGCGCCGTCGGCAGCATGAACTTCCAGCCGAGCGCCATCAGCTGATCGTAGCGGAAGCGCGGCAGCGTCCAGCGGACCCAGATGAAGACGAACACGAAGAACAGGATCTTCGCCCAGAAGAACCCGAACGTCAGCAGCGTCTTGAGCAGGGTATGCGGCGCGACGTTGTCCCACACGGTGAACGGAATGTCCCATCCGCCGAAGAACAGCGTCGACATCAGCGCGCTCGCCGTCATCACGTTCGCGTACTCGGCGATGAAGAACATCGAGAACTTCATCGCGCTGTACTCGGAGTGATAGCCGGCGACGAGCTCCGACTCCGCTTCCGGAAGATCGAACGGCACGCGGTTCGTCTCGGCGAAGGCCGCGACGAGGAACACGAAGAACGCGACGCTGAGGTTGATCACGTTCCAGTGGAGCCCGTGTCCCGCCTGCTGCGCCACGATCTGGCCCAGCGAGACGTTGCCGGCGAGGATCAGCACCGGGATCGTCGACATGCCCATCGAGATCTCGTACGAGATCATCTGGGCGCTCGAGCGCAGGCCGCCGAGCAGCGCGTACTTGTTGTTCGACGACCAGCCGGCGAGCACGATGCCGTAGACGCCGAGCGACGCGATCGAGAGGATGAAGAGAAAGCCGATCGGCATCGGCGCGAGCGCCATGTCGATCGTGCCCCACTTCGAGTCCCACGGCGCGCCGTACGGGATCACCGCCCACGTGAGCAGCGCCGGAATGAACGCGATCACCGGGGCGAGCACGAACAGCGGCGTGTACGCTTCGCCCGGATACGTCTCTTCCTTCATGATGTTCTTGACGCCGTCGGCCACCGACTGCAGAAGGCCGTGCGGACCGACGCGGTTCGGGCCGCGGCGATCCTGGATGAACGCGCAGATACGGCGTTCCGCCCAGATCACCATCATCACGCCGACCATGTAGATCGTGAACGTGATCAGCATCTTGATCACGGTCATCAGGAACCAGAAGCCGCCGCTCGCGGGCTGCGCGACGTGCTCGATCCCGTTGCCGGTGGTCACGGCGGTCTGTGCCGCCTGGAGAAGTGCGAAGATGGTCATGCCGTTGCCCCCGCCGTAGCGCCGGCGATGGCGCCACCCTTGAGGCCAAGCGTGTCGTAGGTGTGGCCCGTGAACTCGCCGCGCGTCGCCGCGAGCTGCTTGAACACCTCGCTCGCCAGCGAGAAGTCCGTCTTCATGCCCATCGATCCAAGGAGGTCGGAGAGCACGAACCAGCTCGGCCGCGCGAAGCCCGGCGCCGCCTTCGCCTGCATGAAGCGCTGGACGCGCCCGCGCAGGTTCGTGAACGTGCCTTCTTCTTCCGTGAAGTTCGCGATCGGCAGCACCACCGCCGCGGCATGCTTCGCCCACGCCGGCAGCGTCGTCCCGATGACGATGATCGCACCCGCCTTCGCGACCTCCGCCGCATCGAGTCCGACGAGCTCGTCGTCGGCGACGAGCAGGACGTCGCCCGCGCCGAGACCGGCGAGCGGGTTGGTCGAGCGCTGGAAGCCGAACAGCTCGGCGCCGCGCACGTTCGCCGCGCGATCCTTGCGCAGCGACAGATCCTCGACGCCCGGGAGCGGCGCCTCGTCGCCCTGCTCGACGCGGAACGCCCCCGCGCCGCCCGTCTTCATCACGAGCTCCGACAGCAGGTAGAGCGCTTCGTTCGAGAGCATCGGCGACGCGAGCACGAACGCCTTCTTGCCCGAGAGCAGCTTCGCCGCTTCGGCGAGCGCCAGATCCCAGTCAATCGCGTGGAGCGTCGCGCCGTGACGAATCATCGGCGTGTCGACCCGGTCCTGGCGGTTCATCCAGCGGTAGTTCAGGCGACCGTAGTCGCACATGAAGTACTTGTTCACCGCGTCGTTCGGACGCGGGCGCAGCTTGATCACCGTGTTGTCGCGCGTCTCGATGATCATGTTGCACCCCTGCGAGCAATTCGGGCACACCGAGGCGGTGCGATCGAGCTCCCAGGCGCGCGCCTTGTTCAGCGAGTCCTTCGAGAGGAGCGCACCGACCGGGCCGAGGTCGATCACGTTGCCCGCCCACTGATGCGTCAGGTCCTTCCCTTCGAACTTGCCGATGAACGCACGGTCGCCGCGCTCGCTGACGTTGAGCACGGGATCCTTCGC
>CBHWBX010000037.1:0-16406 GCA_966111935.1 uncultured Gemmatimonadaceae bacterium | reverse complement strand
CGCGGGGTGCAACCCACGACCCGCCACCCGCGACCCGAAAGAAGCGCGATATAATTCTGGAATGCCCCGAGACCTCCTCAAGCACCTCGGCATTCCCCACCCGATCGTCCAAGCCCCCATGGGGGGCGCGAACGCGACACCACCCGCCCTCGTCGCCGCCGTCTCGAACGCCGGCGCCCTCGGGTTCCTCGGCGCGACGTACATGCCGCCCGAGCAGATCATCGCCGAAGCGAAGGCGATCCGCGCGCTGACGAAGAAGCCGTTCGGGATCAACCTCTTCGTGCCCGTGCCGACACAGGGGACAGGCGACGAAGGCGGCGCGATGCCGCGAATCGCCGGGTATCACACCGAGCTCGGACTCCCTGCCCCATCGAAGCCGACGCTCCCCGCATGGTCATTCGAGGACCAGGTCGCGGCGGTGCTCGAGACGGACGCGCCGGTGTTCAGCTTCACCTTCGGACTCCTTCCAGAGTCTCAAATGAGAGTCTTGAAGGAGGCCGGCCGGTTCGTCATCGGCACGGCGACGACGGTCGAAGAGGCGCGACAGCTCGAGCGGTCGGGCGTCGACGCGTTGGCCACTCAGGGAAGCGAAGCGGGCGCGCATCGCGGATCGTTCGCGGCCCCGTTCGAGGCGTCGATGGTCGGGACGATGGCGCTCGTGCCGCAGGTGGTCGATGCGGTCGACGTGCCGGTGATCGCCGCCGGCGGGATCATGGACGGCCGCGGGATCGCCGCCGCGCTCGCGCTCGGCGCGCAGGCGGTCGCGATGGGCACGGCGTTCCTCGTCACCGACGAATGCGGCGTCGCCGAGTCGTACAAGCGCGCGGTGCTCGGCGCGAACGACCATTCGACGAAGGTGACGCGGGCGTTCTCCGGACGGCCGGCGCGCGGGGTCGTCAATCGCGCGATGACCGAGCTCGAACGCGACGCGCGCATCCTGCCGTACCCGTATCAGAATTCTCTAACACGTGCGATGCGGACCGAGGCGGCGAAGCAGGACCGCGCGGAGTTCCTGTCGCTGTGGGCGGGACAGGGTGCGCACATGGCGCGGCGGATGCCGGCGGGAAAGCTGGTCGAGACGCTTGTTGGGGAATTGGCGAAGGCGAGACTGTCTTAAGGCCTTCGGGTCGCGGGTTGCGGGGCGCGGGTTGCGGGAAGGAACGCCGCGCCTGCGGCGACGGCTTGATTGAATCCGCCACGTCATCCTGAGCCGAAGGCGAAGGACCCCTTTCACTGAGGCGGTCTCGATCTCCTCGGCGCACAGGGGTCCTTCGCTGCGCTCAGGGTGACCGACCGCCAAACGCTGTTTCATCAAAGCGACGCCTCCGGTGTCGCACACCGACCCGCAACCCGCAACCCGCTACCCGAAGACCTGCCAAGAAACCCGCAGGCAGCTTCCCCGCGATCTCGGGTCCCGACACCATCGCACGGACAGTATCTTTGTCTGAATGCCCTCGACTGATCCCGCTGCCGAAAGACTGCTCCACGCGATCGACCTTTCACCGAGCGCCTCGACGAACGGGGTGACGGTGGATGCCGTCACCGAGCGGGGGGAAGCCGTGCGGTCGGGGACGGTGGTCGCGGCCCCGGCCGAGCTCGGGACGCTGACCGCCGAGTGGAGCGATGGGCGGGCGCTGCGGGTGCGGGTCATGGCGAACGAGATCCTGCCGGACGTCGTGCGCTGGGACGCCGGCGAGCCGTGGAAGGTCGAGCTGACAGTGTCGCGCGAGACAGACGGATTGCGCACGCTCACCGGCCGCTTCGTGCGCGACGGCGGCGCGATGGCGCTCACGGAGCCGCGGATCATCCACGAGAACGGGCTGCTGCTCGTCGGCGATGGCGTCGCGCGCTACGAACCGTCGGGGGCGTGGCTCGTCGCGATGACGCTGCGGAAGTTCGCGAGCGTGCCGATGATCGACGGCGAGCTGACGGAGCTGCTCGATCAGCTCTACGCGCTGCCGCGTCCGCCGAAGATCTATCTCCCCGACGACATTCCGATCGTCGAGCGCGAAGGCACGCCGCGGCCGGTGCTATCGATCGTCCAGGATCCCGGCGAATGGACGCTCGCGCCGGCGCAGCTCACGCTCGCGTTCGAGTACGGCGGCGTGCGGCTCGCGCCAGACGCGAACACCGACAGCATCTTCGATCGCGCGCGGTTCACGATCCTCCATCGCGATCGCAAAGCCGAGCGTGCGGCGCAGGCGCGATTGATCGACATGGGCGCGCGCGTGACCGTCGGCGCGGAGTCGGATGCGAACGTGCCGATGACTATCGCGCGGATGCGGCTGCCGTCGGTGATCCTGTCGCTCGTGCGTGACGGATGGAAGATCGAAGCGACAGGCCTGCGCTATCGCATTCCGGGACAGCCGCGCGCGGTCGTGCGCTCGGGGATCGACTGGTTCGATCTCGATCTCGTCTTCGACTACGACGACGGCGCGACCGCGTCGCTCCCCGATCTGCTCGAGGCGGCACGCAATCACGACACGACGGTGAAGCTCTCCGACGGCACCGTCGGGCTGATTCCGTCGGACTGGCTGGCGCGACTGGGGCCGGCGCTGGCCGCGGGTTCGGCGCTCGAGTCGAACGAGACGCGCTTCTCGAAATCGCAGGCGGGCTTGCTCGACGCGCTGCTCGCGGCGATGCCGATGGTCTCGGTCGACGAGACGTTCGAGCGAGCGCGCGAGCGGCTGCACACCTTTGAAGGCGTCGTCGCCGAGAATGCGTCGTCGCGTTTTACGGGGACGCTGCGCGAATACCAGCGCGAGGGACTCGGCTGGCTGCTCTTCCTGCGCGAGTTCGGGCTCGGCGGCTGTCTGGCGGACGACATGGGGCTCGGCAAGACCGTGCAGGTGCTGGCGCTGCTCGATCGCGTGTATCTCGAGGACAAGCCAGGGCGTCCGACGCTGATCGTCGTGCCGCGATCGCTGGTGTTCAACTGGGAGCGCGAGGCGCATCGCTTCGCGCCGCACCTGCGCGTGCTCGACTACAGCGGATCGAAGCGCCACGCGCTGCAGTCGGAGCTCGATCAGTACGACGTGATCCTGACGACGTACGGGACGCTGCGCAGCGACATCACCGATCTGGCGCCGATCGAGTTCGAGTACGCGATTCTCGACGAGGCGCAGGCGATCAAGAATGCCGACACCGCGTCGGCCAAGGCGGCGCGTCTGCTGCGCGCGCGGCACAAGCTGGCGCTGAGCGGCACGCCGATCGAGAACCGTCTCGAGGAGCTGTGGTCGCTATTCGACTTCCTGAATCCAGGAATGCTCGGCTCGGCGGCGGCGTTCTCGCGGATGGCGAACGTCGCGCACGATTTCACGATCGACGATCACGATGAGATCGCGGGGCGCGAGCTGCTGCGCCGGGCGATCCGCCCGGTGATCCTGCGGCGCACGAAGGAGCAGGTCGCGCCCGATCTGCCGGAGCGGTGCGAGGAGACGCTGTACGTCGAGATGGAGCCCGCGCAGAAGGCGTTCTATCTCGAAGTGCTGGCGCGGAGCCGGCAGACGGTGATGGAGCTGCTCGACACCCAGGGGCTCGACAAGTCGCGCATGCACGTGCTCGAGGCGCTGCTCCGACTGCGGCAGGCCGCGTGTCACCCGGGGCTCGTCGATCCCTCCCGCGTTTCGCTGCCGTCGGCGAAGCTCGATGCGTTGATCCCGACGCTCGCGGAGATCATCGAGGAAGGGCACAAAGCGGTGGTCTTCTCGCAATTCACGTCGTTCCTCGCATTGGTTCGCGAACGACTGGACGCGGAAGGTTTGAGATATGAGTATCTCGACGGGGCGACGCGGAATCGCCAGGAGCGGGTCGACAACTTTCAATCTGCTACCGGACCGTCACTGTTCCTGGTGAGTTTGAAAGCCGGTGGGCATGGGCTCAATCTCACGGCGGCGGACTATGTGTATCTGCTGGATCCATGGTGGAATCCGGCGGTCGAGGCGCAGGCGATCGATCGGGCGCATCGGATTGGGCAGACGCGAACCGTGATCGCGACGCGGCTGGTGACGAAAGGGACGATCGAAGAGAAGGTGCTCGAGCTGCAGGAGACGAAGCGGGGGCTGGCGGATGCTGTTCTCGGTGGGGAGGAGGTGGGCATCCGAGGGATTGGGCGGGAGGAGATCGAGTTGTTGTTGGCGGGGTGAGGAGGGGAAGGCGAAAAACGGCGACTGTGTACGGCGACTGTGTACGGCGACTGTGTACGGCGAGCTGGGCGCGCGCGGGCACGCGACCAGTCTGAGTGGGATGCAGCAAGGCGGGAGGGTGTCGCGCAGGGATTCCCGAGTCAGTATTGCCTGCAGTTCCGGCAATACTGACGTCGGGTCCCGAAGCGATACCCGCCCGCCGCAGCGGCGCGAAGATCCCGAACCGCCCCGAACCGCCGCTCTACGGACGGCGACGAGGAGCTGCCGGGAGCGTGCCCTTGTTCGCGATCGCCTTGTTGATCGCCTCGACCGTCGTCGTCGCGCGGAATTCGACGATCTGCTTGCCGAGCTCCAGGTTCTTCTTTCGATCAGCGATCGAGACCCCGTTGATCGAAGCCTTCCCTGCCTTCACCCGCTCGTCGTAGCGGACCGACTTCGGATCCGTCATGAACATGTTGAGCGTGATGATCGGGTCGTCGTGCAGGCTGTCGCTCGACGTCTGCTTGATGCCGTGCGACTCCATGTACTTCTCGACACCGGCGTAGTCGTAGTACTCCTGGACGTGCGCGACCACCGGGTTGCCCTTCCAGATCGCCGTGAGCGAATCGGCCACGGCGCGCTGGCCGGCCTGATTGCCGCCCGAGTCGCCGATGAGGATGATGTTCTTGAAGCCGTGCGTCTGATAGCTGCGCACGAGATCCGTGAGCAGCGCGCGGAACGTCTCCTCGCGCACCGTCACCGTGTTCGGGCTGACCATGTGTCCCGTCGCCGGCTCGAAGCCGCCTTCGGGGACGAACTTCACGATCGGCGAGCAGAGCGCGTTGCCGAGCTTGCGGGCGATCGCTTCGCAATTGGTCTGCAGCACGTAGTTGTGCTTGCCCGTCGCGAGCCACGGACCGTTCGGCTCGAGGCCGCCGGTCGGGATGATGATCGTCGTCTTGCCGGCGGCGATGGCGTCGCGGACGTCCATCCAGGTCATCTCTTCCATCCACACCGTGTTCGGCGTGGGGATGGGATTCGGTGCCTTGGCGCAGTTGTAGGCGTTCGAGCGACAGTTGCCGCCGCCCATGTTTTGGTCGGCGGTGGATTGTTGGGTCTGGGCCGGCAGTGCTGCGGCAGTGCCGAGGATCAGTACGGCGGTGAGAATGCGGTGCATCGTTAGCTCCGGATGGATGGGTAGAGATAACAATGCGCGCGGGGGGAGGGTGCGCAATAGGAACTGCTCGGGTTGCCGGTCGCGGGTTGCGGGTCGCGCGAAGGAACGCCGCGCCTGCGGCGACGGCTTGTTTGATAAAGGCGCTGGCCGCCAAACGCCGTTTCATCAAAGCGACGCCTCAGGCGTCGCACACCTGCCCGCCACCCGCAACCCGCGACCCGCAACCCGGCAGTTACCAGCAGTTACCGGCTTTTCCGCCGTATCCGGAACTCCAGATGCTTCCGAACGTCACCCCACTCCGACCGCAGAATACTGAACATCACCGAATCCCGAACCGACCCGTCGCGCCGCACGAAGTGATGCCGGAGCACTCCTTCCTTCTTCGCCCCGATCGCCGCGATCGCGGCCTGTGAGCGGAAGTTGAAGTTGTCGGTGCGCAATCCAACAACGGCACAGCCGAGCGTGTCGAAGGCGTGCTCGAGCAACAGGAGCTTGCACGCCGAGTTCAACGCACTGCCCTGCACCCGCTGCGCATACCACGTCCAGCCGATCTCGACGCGATCGATGTTCGCGACGATGTCGTGATAGCGCGTCGTGCCGACGATCGTGTCCGTCGCGAGGTCGCGCACGACCCACGGGAGCATGTGGCCGCGCTCCTGTCCCTCGAGCGCGTTGGCGATGTACGCGGCGGTCTTCTCCGGCTCGGGGACCGACGTGTACCAGAGCTCCCAGAGCTTGCCGTCGGAGGCCGCCGCACGAAGGGATTCTTCGTGCGACGACTCCATCGGCTCGAGCCGAACGCCGTGTCCTTCGAGAACGACCGGCGCCGGGTGGATCATGGGACGACGGGTGCCGTGCCGAGCTTGCGGACGAGCTGGTCGAGGAACTCGAGGCCCTCGTAGTACGACTTCACGCGCAGCTTCTCGTCGCGGCCGTGGGCGTTCGTTTCGTTCGGGAGCGAGAAGATGCCGGAGACGCCGTACGACGGAATGCCCGCTTCGCGCAGCCAGTGGCTGTCGGTCGCGCCGGTCGACATCGTCGGGATCACCGGGATGTCGCCCCACATCTTCTTCGTCAGCTCGGTGACCGCCGAGAGGAGCGTCGGATCGATCGACGGGACCGAGGCCGGGAAGTGCGGCGGATCATCGGGGTTCGTGAGGGTGATCTTCACGCCGGTGTCGCCGATGACACGGGCGAGCGTCGCGCGCGTCTCTTCGAGCGACGAGGTCGGGACCATGCGGCAATTCACATTCGCGCTCGCGGTCTGCGGAAGCGCGTTGTAGGCGTGACCGCCGGCGAGGCGCGTCGCGACGCAGGTGGTGCGGAGCATCGAGTTGTAGCGCGGCTCCTTCGACAGCGTCGCGGCAGCGGCGGCATCGTTCGGATTCGCGACGAGGGCGCGCATCGCCGCAGCTACTTCAGGAGTCTCGACTTTCGCGGTCTCCTGAAGAAAACCGCGCGTCGTCGGGTTCAGCGTAACAGGAAAATTGAAGTCGCGCAGGCGGCGCAGCGCATCGGAGAGCTGGTAGATCGCGTTGTCGGGACGCGGGACGCTCGAGTGGCCGCCCGGATTCGTCGCCGTCAGCGTGAAGTCGACATACACTTTCTCGGCGGCCTGAATCGAGTGGAGCTGCGGCTTCACGTTCATGCCGGCGCCGACGAGCGTGCCGCCACCGCCTTCGTTGATCGCGAACGCGGCGTCGAGCTCCTGACGCTTCGTCTTCATCAGCCACTCGGGGCCGTTCGAGTCGCCGCTCTCTTCGTCGGCGGTCAGCGCGAGGATGATGTCGCGGCTCGGCTTCCATCCTTCCTTCTTCCAGTCGAGCATGTTGGCGACGAACATCGACGCCATCGCCTTGTCGTCGCTCGTGCCGCGGCCGAGGAAGAAGCCGTTCTCCTCGTGAAGCGTGAACGGATCGCGCGGCCAGTCGCTGCGGAGCGCGGCGACGACGTCGAGGTGCGCGAGGAGGAGGATCGGCTTCTGACCGGCATTGGTGCCGCGATAGCGGACGATCAGGTTCCCCTTGGTGGGGTGCCCGGCCGGGGTGAGGATCTGGATGTCGGACGCCGGAAACCCAGCATCACGAAAGCGCTTCGCCATCGCTTCGGCGGCCTTGGTGACCGAGCCGACGGAGTCGACGGTGTTGATCGAGATGAGCTCGGAGTAGACCTCACGGGCGAGCTTCTGGTGGCTCGTAAGGGATGTCTGGGCGGCGAGGGTCGTCGCGCCGGCGAAGATCAGTGCGGGGGCAAGGATTCTCATCCCAGCAATCTGGAGCGCGCCGCGGGCGCGCGGTAGCGGAGCGGGCTGCGCCCGCGGCTGGGGAGCGCGGCTTACGCCGCGCCGTAGGTTCGAGGTTCGAGGTTACCAGCGCGCCGAAGGCGCGTTCCCCTACCAGCGCGCCGAAGGCGCGTTCCCCTACCAGCGCGCCGGAGGCGCGTTCCGTTACCGCGCGCGGAGCGCGCTCAGATCACGCCTTCGACTTCAGCTCCGACTCATGCTCAGCGATGAAAGCGCGAATTTCATCGGACATATCGAGGAGCTTCGCCCACTGCTCCTTGTAGAACGTGATCGGGAAGCGGCCGAGGCCGTAGACGGAGACGCCGCCCTTCTCGCTGACCTTGATCGAGACGCCCTTCGCGCTCGCCTTCTTCAGCGATTCGTTCTCTTTCCGCAGCCGCTCGAGCTCGGCGCGAAGATCTTCATCGCTCATTTGATGCTCCGTTCGTAGTGGATTGAGCGCATAATAGCGTATTCGTGTCGTTGCTGTAACTTGCGCCGCATGCACGCACCACTTCGTCCGCCCCGCGAGTCGGTCGTCGACCGATTCCTCCGCTACGTTCGCGTCGACACCCAGTCGGCCGAAGACTCGAAGACGACGCCGAGCACGGACAAGCAGTGGGATCTGCTCCGCATCCTCGCACGCGAGCTGGAGACGCTCGGTGTGGAGTCGGTGCGGATGTCGGAGCACGGGATGGTCTACGCGATCGTGCGCGGCAACGTGAAGGCCGACATCCCGACGATCGGCTTCCTCGCGCACGTCGATACGTCGCCGGCGGTCACGGGCACGAACGTGCGCCCGGTGATCCACGACAACTACCAGGGCGGCGACATCACGCTGCCGGGTGATCCCAGCCAGGTGATCACCGTCGCTCAGCATCCGGTGTTGAACAAGCTGATCGGCGACGACATCATCACGACGGACGGCACGACGCTACTCGGCTCGGATGACAAAGCTGGGGTTGCGGCGATCATGACGATGATCGACGTCCTCGCGCAGAATCCGCAGCTCTGTCACGGACGTCTGGCGATCGGCTTCACCTGCGACGAGGAGATCGGCCTCGGGATCGAGAAGTTCGACGTCGAAGGATTCGGAGCGAAGTTCGCGTACACCGTCGACGGCGGCGAGCTCGGCGAGATCAACGACGAGACGTGGAGCGCGCGCGTCGCGACGCTGACCTTTCACGGGAAGAGCGCGCACCCCGGCACCGCGAAGGGTGTGATGGTGAACGCGATCCATGCGCTCGGGCACTTCATCGCATCGCTCCCGCACGACATGCAGCCGGAGACGACGGAAGGACGCGTCGGGTTCGTGCATCCGTACATCGGCAGCGCCGACGTCGAGCAGTCGACGCTCAAGGTGATCCTGCGCGACTTCGATCAGCCGGGGCTCGATGCGAAGGAGCAGCTCCTGCGCGACATCGCGGCCGAGACGGAGCGTGCATCACCGGGCGTGCGCGTCGAGATCGAGGTGAAGGAGCAGTATCGAAACATGAAGGAGATCGTGCGCGAGCATCCCGAGCTGATCGAGAACGCGATGGAAGCGTCGCGTCGCGCCGGGGTCGAGCCGTTTCTCGCGCCGATTCGCGGCGGGACCGATGGGTCGAAGCTCACATTCCGCGGGCTCCCTTGTCCGAACATCTTCACGGGGGGCCATGAGTTTCACAGCAAACTCGAGTTCAATTCCGCCGGCGGGCGCTGGAAGACGACGGAAACACTTGTCCGCTTGGCGGAGATATTTGTGGAGCGAAACCAAGCGCTGCGCGCGGTAGCGGAGCGCTGACGCGCGGTAGGGGAGCGCGCTATCGCGCGCGGTAGCTCTGAGGGAATACCAGCAGTCGCGAAGCGACTGTTCCCATACCGCGGCGAAGCCGCTCCGCTACCGCGGCGAAGCCGCTCCGCTACCGCGGCGAAGCCGCTCCACCATTGATGACAACTGCTGAACCGCGCGTTATGTTGGCGCACCCCAAACTCCACGGTGGGTGATCGTTGGGTACCCACCACTCTCTCGAGGACGCATCCATGCGTGTCCGTCATCTCCTCATCGGTTCCTCCGTCGCTCTCGTCGGCGCAGCGACGAGCGCGTTTGCGCAGTCTTCATCGGCGACACCGGCCGGTGCTCCCGCAGCGAGTGCCGCGGCCACAGGGCTCAAGGGAACGTGGGTTGGATTCGCGAATACGCAGCAGGGCGGCCAGCAGCGTGTGACGATGGTGTTCGATTCTACGGCGACCGACGGCTGGTCGGGCGCGACGGTCGCGGACGGGATGGGACGCGACTCGCTGTACCTGGATGGCATGAAGGTGAAGGGTGACTCGGTCCGCTTCACGCTCAACATCCAGGGCTCGGCGGTCGGATTCACCGGTACGAAGAGCGGCAACTGGCTGAACGCCGACATCTTCTTCAATGGACAGAATGCCGGGACGCTGAAGCTCGCGCGTGCCGGCAGTGCGGAGCTGGCGCAGCTGTTGACGCCTCCGATGGAGTGGTGAGGGAGGTCCTGGGTCTTAGGACCTGGGTCCTTGATCGAGGACCCAAGACCCAGGACCCAGGACCTTCAATACCCTGCCGCCGGATCTACAAGATTCCGCAGCGGCTTGCCGCGCAGCCAGCGGCGCAGGTTGTCGGTGAAGAGATCGAGGACGTCGTCCCAGTGCGTCGCGCGGAAGCCCGACGAATGCGGCGAGACGACGACGTTCGGCAGCGACCAGAAGGGGCTGTCGGGCGGCAGCGGCTCCGTGTTGAACACGTCGAGCACCGCGCCGCCGAGTCGTCGCGTCTCGAGCGCGCGAACGAGCGCGGCTTCGTCGATCACCGCGCCGCGCGCGACGTTCACGACGATCGCGCCGGGATTCAGCCGCGCGATGTGCGATTCCTGAATCATTCCCTTCGTCGCCGAGACGCCGGGCGCGGCGAGGACGAGCACATCGCAGCCGTCGACGGCGTCGTCGATCTGCTCCGGTGAGAGCACGCGGTCGATGAAGCGCGGACGCTTCTCATCGATGCGGCGGCGCACGCCGGTGACCTTCATCCCGAACGCGTGCGCACGCTTCGCGACCTCGAGGCCGATCGTGCCGAGTCCAACGACAGTCATCCGCTTGCCGTGGAGCAGCCAGGGCCAGTCTTCGGTGAGCTCGTTCTGGATCCACTGCTTCTCACGCTGCGCCTCGAGCAGTCGATCGAACTTGCGCGAGAGGACGAGCAGCCCGCCGATCACATGCTCGGCCATCGCGATCGCCTGAACGCCGCGGGAGTTGGTGACGACGATGTCGCGGGCGGCGAGCTCTTTCAGCGGGAGCAGCCCTTCGACGGCGGCGGCCGAGGAATGGACCCAGCGAAGCTTCTGCGCGAGTGGAATCCAGTTGGGATTCAGAAACGGCGTGAAGCAGATGTCGACGTCGTGAATCAGCGCGCCGGCTTCGTCGCGGGTGTGCGCGCGAACGAAGTCGATCTTCGGGAAACGCCGTTTCAGTTCGTCGTACTTAGCATCGGGAATGGACCAGGCACGGACGGGCCATTCGATGTGGACGAGGATACGGGTAGGCATCGGTGCGGAGAAATTTATCGCGGACGGTAATCGCTTGGTGGTTTGGTGGACGCTCTGATGGGGTTGGGGGTTAGGGGCCAGGAACGGCGAAAAAAAGTGGGACGACGCATCGCGTCGCCCCACACGCATTCCCGCGAACCGCGACACGCGACCCGCGAGCACTACACCCAGCATCTACCCACGCGACGCCCCCAAACGCGCAATCCGCTTCTTCACGTCCGCCACCTGCGGCTGGAGCTCGGGATCGGCGGTCTTCCACAGATCGACGAAGTGCTCGTAGTACTGGAGCGCCTTCGCCTTGTCGCCCTTCGCTTCGTACAGCTCACCGAGGCGGCGCGCGGCGGGGGCGCGGCCGGCGTAATCGATGTCCATCAGGCGTGCGTAGTAGCCGTCGTTGAAAAAACTCTCATAGTGCGCGATCGCCGAGTCGGCCATGCCGGCCTTGTCGAAAGCGTGGGCGATGTTGAAGTCGGTGCAGGCGGCGCATTCGTTAGCGGTGCCGTCCGGGAACGCGTCACCCTTGCGGAACTCGTCGATGGCGCGCTTCGGGTCGTTCTCGGCAATGGCGATCTCGCCGAGCATCCGATGGGTGATGGGAACGAGGTAGCGGATGCGGGCGCTATCGCGGACGTCCTGCTCCTTTTGTGCGAGGATCGCGCGGGCACGGTCGGGGCGGCCGGCGCGCGCGTAGGCCGCGGCGATCATCTCGTACTCGCGGTTGGCGACCGGAATCGAGGACAGCGGCGTCGCGGCGAGCGACGCGTCGAGACGCTTCACGGCGCGATCGGGTTTGTCGAAGGCCGTCGCGTCGACGAGCGACATGCGCGCTGAATCCTGAAGCGTCGAGCCGGGGAAGTTCAGCGACGCGTCGCCGGCGCGCAGGGCGGCGAGGCGCGGGGCGATCTGCGAGTACTGGCCGTGCAGCGCGGCGAATGCAGCGCGGACGGCGCGGGCCAGGGACGCCGGATTGTCCTTGGCGAACTGGGCGAGCGAGTCGATGAGACGCTCGCCTTCGGCGAAGTGCCCGGCTGCGCTGAGCGCGAAGGCGTGCGTGCCGACGAAGTTCGCGCGCGTGACGGGCGACGGGTAGCGCCTGAGGACGTCAGCGTAGGTGGCGGCCTCGCGGTCCCATGCACGCTGGTTCGTCTGCACAACCAACAGATTGATGTACGGGAGCGCGCGCGGCGACGCGCGAATGCTCGCACTGAAGAGCGACTCGGCCAGCGCGAACTTCCGCCGGCTGTTCTGGATGAGCCCCATGTTGTTCGCGGCGATGAGGCTGTCGCCCTCATCGAGCATGCGCTGATAGGCGACGGCAGCACGCTCGCGGTCGAGGCCCGGGCCGCTGAAGAAGTACGAGCCCTCCGTCGCGAGCCGCTCGTGCGGGGTGAGGCGGTCGCGGAACTGATACGCTTTGCGCAGCGCGGAATCGCTGGCCTGCGGCGGGTAGCCCGCCGCGTTGAGGACGCTGCCGAGCTTCCGCCAGGCCATCGCGAAGCTCGAGTCGATCGCAACCGCCTGGCTCAGCTTCGCGATCGCGGTCGTATGATCGTTGTCGGCGTCGTAGGCGCGCGCGCCCTCGGAGTAGAGACGCAGGGCTTCGATCGACGGCGTCGTGACCTGATCGAGCGGCGGCGCACTCTGCACCGAGCGCATCGACTCGCCGATCTTGCCGCGCAGCTCGCGGCCGATGACGTCGGCGGCCGCGATCAGCTCCTTCGGTCCGTCGACCGTTTTCTGGAACGTCGCGAGCGTCGTTCCCGAGTCGGCGCTGATCAGCTTCACCGTGACGACGTAGCCCGTACCGAGCTGGGTGACATCGCCGTCGACGATCGCCTTGAACCCTTCGCGCTGGGCGAGCGTGCGCGCGAGCGTCAGATCGACGCGCGTGCCGGGTTGCTGTTGCATGCGCTGCAGCGCGCTCGCGACGGACGCCGGGGAGACGAGCGTGACCGCATTCGACTGGGCGAGACTCGCGCGCAACGCTTCCGACACCGGTGCGGCGAGCGTCGAGTCGCCTTTGCGGACGGTGAAGTCGGCGACGAGCAGCGGCTCCTTCGCGCTCATCCGTCCGGAGGCGAGCAGCGAGCCCGCCGGCCCGATGCCCATCGCGCGCATCACCATGAAGGCGGCGACGAGCAGCACGAACGCACTGAAGGCGAGCACGCCGCCGCGCACGGTCCGCCTCCAGCTCACGTGCGGGCTCGCACGCATCGCGATCGTCGCCATCGTGCCCTGCGGCGCGGCGGTTCCGCCGGGGGTGAGCGTCGGAGTGCGCGTGAGCGCGCGGTGCGCTTCGCGCTGCACGTAGGCGGTGAAGAGGATGACGGGCAGACCGAGCCCGGCGACGATCAGCGCGCCAGGCAGCACCCATGACGGCAGGCCGATGCCGACGATCGCGGCCTTGGCGAGGATCCAGCTGGCGAAGAACACGCCCGCCCAGGCGGCGAGCGCGAAGCGCAGCGGGACGCGGCCGCGCAGCATCACCGCGGCCTTGGCGTCGGCGCTGCCGCTGGTCGTCGAGACGCTTTCGAGAACTCTAACGATGTCGCTCGCCGTCGCCGGGCGCTGCGACGGATCCTTCTCCAGGCACCGCATCACGAGCTCGGCGAGGAGCGGCGGCGTATCGCGGCGCAGATCGGCGACGTCGTTCGGACGCTCGGCCATGTGCGCGGCGAGGAGCCGCTGCGGCGGCAGGCCGACGAAGGGCGGACGTCCGGCGAGCAGCTCGTAGGCGAGACAGCCGAACGAATAGAGGTCGGCGCGCGCGTCGGTGTTCGGATCGGCGGCCGCCTGCTCGGGGGCCATGTACATCGGCGTGCCGATCGACATCCCCACCTGGGTCAGCGATGCGCGCGTCGCGGTATCGCTCGGCGTCTCGCCGGTGCGCGACGCGCTCAGTGCTTTCGCGATGCCGAAGTCCGTGACGACCGCGGTGCCGCCGGTGAGAAGAACGTTGTCCGGCTTGATGTCGCGGTGGACGACGCCGCGCTCGTGCGCGTAGGCGAGGGCCTTGGCGATCTCGCGCAGAACATTGACGGCCTCGTTGATCGGCAGCGGGCCGCGCGCGAGGCGCTGGCGCAGCGATTCCCCCTGCACGAACGGCATCGTGAACCAGGGCACGCCGTCCATCTCCCCCGACGCGAGCACGGGGACGATGTGCGGATGCTGCAGTCCTGCGGCGACGAGGATCTCGCGGCGGAAGCGCTCGACGTTCACACCGGCGAAGAGCTCCGGGGGAAGCACCTTGACGACGACGTCCCGGCGCAGCGTGGCATCGCGGGCGACGAAGACGCGCGACATCCCACCGCCGCCGAGCTCGCGGTCGATGGTGTAGGATGCGCCCAGCGAAGTCTGGATCTGCTCGCGAAAGTCCACAGGAGGGGGCAGCAGGAGTCGCGCAAAAGTACGGGCGGAGCCCGTCGACGGCCAGTTCGGGAAGGCGTTCAGCGGCGCCGAGAGCAGCGAGTAGTGAAACCTCTGCTTGCGCCCGCAACCCAGCCTGATATCTTGCCGTCGCCGTTTCCTACCGTCCGCCCGTACATAACTGCGGGCGCCAATTCAAAATCTGGAGAGTACATGCGCAACCGACGTTGGTTGGCATCGACGCTCGCCGTAGCGGCGCTCAGCGCCTGCGGTGATCAGAGCGCGACAGCCCCCACCCACCTCACCCCCGAACGCGCGCTCGCCGCGATCACGCCGTCGGCGACCGGCCCGATCACGATCACCTCCGGCCTCTCGGCCGTGCAGGTCTCTGTCGACGGCATCACGTGGTATCCCGCGATTTCCACCGCGTCGAATCCTGCGTGGGGTGCGCCGGTGAACGGCGGCTCCTACATCGCGAGCTTCGCGAATGCGGGCAGCACGGGCCCCGACGGAATCACGCGCTCGACCTACAAGTCGTCCTTCACGCTGCCGGAGGGCGCGGTGAGCCCAAAGGTGACGGTCTCGGCTTACGCGGATAACTGGGCGGCGGTGAGCCTCAACGGGAAGCAGTTCGGCTCGATGATTTACTTCACGACGTACGGCGACTGGGCGCTCAACTTCGGCGGCAGCATGTACGACGGGTTCGGCGGACCGAAGCCGGGCGCGGCGCAGGGCGCGAATCCGTTCGCGTTCCAGACGACGTCGGGCTTTGTCATCGGCGCGAACACGTTGAGCTTCGCGCTCGAGAACTGGGGCGGACCGGAAGGGCTGAGCTTCTCGGCGACGGTGACCTACGACGCGAAGTACATCAACGGCTGCGCGAAGGTGCGGGATCTCGTGTCGCACAACGGCACGGCGAACTCGCTCTGCGCAAAGCTGTATGCCGCCGCGGCGTCGGAGCTCGCGGGGAATCTGTCGGCCAAGGCCGGGACGCTCGGCGCGTACGCCAACGAGGTCAATGCGCAGGCGGGGAAGTTCATCCCGACGGCGAACGTCGCCGCTGTGCTCGCGATCGGCACCGGACTCTGAGCGGGGTCGGGCTACTCAGGTCCGACCCGGCCCTGAGTAGCCTCCAGCCGGTACGCGCGTTACCTTCAAAGGAAGCGAGACACGCGCCGTGCGCGTGGACAAGTTCCGAGTTTCTGGGGCCTGCCGAATTGCCAGCAGGCCCTTTTTGCGTTCAGGAACTTCGCATCCAGCGGATATGCGCCCAGGAGGACGCGACGTTATGACGGAGATACACCTCGACGAGGCCGACCGCATCGACTGGGCGCTGAAGTCGTTCAAGCGCCGAGTGCAGAAGGCAGGCATCCTGATGGAGCTGCGCAAACGGCGGCACTACGTGAAGCCGAGCGAGGCGCGGCAGCTCAAGGAGAAGGCGGCGAAGCGCCGCCGGGACAAGGCCGCTCGAGGACGGAAGCGCGACTGATCGCGCGACGAAAGCGCACCGCGGTGCGCGACGAGCACGTGGACGAATCACCTTTCGGCACATAGAGGACGCTACGATGATCGCCATGCCAGCCCACGTAAATGCCCGTTGGATCGCCACGCTCGACGACAAGCAGCTCGTCGCCGCCGAGGCGCAGCTCTACTCCGATTTCCGGAAGCACGAGAGCGCGGAGCGAACGCGCGCCGGCGAGCGCTACATGCTGCTGCAGGGTCCTCCGATTCTGGTGAACACGTGGCAGCAGTGGACGCTGCTGAACAACGAGACGCGCGTGCGAGGCGTCACGGTGCGCCGCAAGAAGAAGTACTAGGGGGGCTCGGCGGGGGCGAATTCGTCTTCGGGTTTGCGGGTCGCGGGGTGCAACCCACGACCCGCCACCCGCGACCCGAAAGAAGCGCGATATAAT
>CBHWBX010000036.1:0-16572 GCA_966111935.1 uncultured Gemmatimonadaceae bacterium | reverse complement strand
TCAGCACGCGGTCGTGATCGGCAGCAGCTTCATCGGCCTCGAGGTCGCCGCGTCGCTGCGCGCGCGTGAGCTCACCGTCGACGTCGTCGGTCCCGAGGCGCTGCCGCTCGAGAAGGTGCTCGGCAAGGACCTCGGCACGTTCGCCAAGTCGCTGCACGAAGAGAAGGGCGTGCGCTTTCATCTCGGGCACAAGCCGGCGCGCATCGAGGACGGGGCCGTCGTGCTCGACGACGGCACGCGACTCGACGCCGATCTCGTCGTCATCGGCGTCGGCGTCCGTCCGCGCACGAGCCTCGCCGAAGCGGCCGGGCTCAAAATGAACAAGGGCGTCGCGGTCGACGCGTTCCTTCGGACGAGCGCGCCGGACGTCTACGCCGTGGGCGACATCGCGCGCTGGCCCGATCCGCACAGCGGCGGCGACATCCGTGTGGAGCACTGGGTCGTCGCGCAACGCATGGGTCAGACGGCGGCGCGCAACGTGCTCGGCCTCGATGAACGGTTCGACTTCGTGCCGTTCTTCTGGAGCGCGCACTACGACGTGAGCATCAACTACATCGGCCACGCCGAGCAGTGGGATCACATGGGCGTCGACGGTGATCCGGCGAACCGCGACGTCGCCGTGCGCTACGAGCAGAACGGCAAGCTCCTCGCGCTCGCGACGATCTTCCGCGATACCGAGAGCCTCGAGACCGAGATCTCCATGGAGCGCTCGATCGCGAGTCGTTCGCCCGGCGAGTAAGGCTGGAACGTCAACCGCCTCAACGCAGAGGACGCAGAGGAGCAGAGGTCCGCAGAGGAACTGTTCAAGAGCGACAAACTGCTTTGAAAAAGGAACGGCGACCCACGTGGGGTCGCCGTTTTGCTTTTCCATTCATTCTTTTGTTCTTTCGCCCTTGCAGGCATCTGCGGACCTCTGCGTCTCTGCGTCCTCTGCGTTGAAGGCGGTTGCGACTGCCTCTCGACCCAACGCTCCGGCGGGATGCGGTGTCCAACCCGCCATGAGCGCGATCGACCATCTCCGCCAGGACCTGCATTACGCGGTGCGCGGGCTGCGGAAAAAGCCGGGGTTCACGTTGGCGGTGGTACTCACCCTCGCTCTGGGGATCGGAGCGAATTCGGCGATGTTCGGCATCGTCGATCAGCTGCTGTTTCGACCTCCGCCGCTGCTGCGCGACCCGTCGACGGCGCACCGCATCTACACCTACGAAACCATCCGCGGGAAGGAGCGCCCGGGGAGCGTCTCGCGCTACGCGCGCTTCGTGGATCTCACGAAGTGGACCTCATCATTCTCGAAGACGGCCGGTTTCTCGGTGCGGCCGCTCGCCGTGGGCATCGGCGACGACGCGCGCGAGATGCAGGTGGGGTGCGTGAGTGCGACGCTGTTCGATTTCTTTGATGCGCCGCCCGTGCTCGGCCGCTACTTCAACGAGGCCGAGGACCAGCCGCCCGCGGGGGAACCGGTCACGGTGCTCAGCTACGCGATGTGGCAGATACGCTATGGCGGCCGTCGCGACGTCCTCGGCTAGAAGCTTCATATGGGACCGGTCACCTACACCGTGATCGGCGTCGCGCCGGAGAAGTTCGTCGGGCTCTGGCCCGACCGGCCTCCGGTCGCGTACATCCCGATCACGAGCTACGCCGCGGGCACGGGCTTCAAAGTGAAGAACGTGAGCTGGTGGCAGACCTACGGCTGGGGATGGATGTCGATGATCGCGCGTCGCAAACCCGGCGTGTCGATCGAGCAGGCGACGGCGGATCTCACGGCCGCCGAGAAGCGCAGCTACGACGCGCAGCTCCTCGAGCAGCCGCGTGGCACGCCGCCGAGTCTCGCGAAGCCACATGCGATGGCGGGATCGATTCTTCCGGAGCGTGGGCCGAACGCCTCGAGCGTCGGAAAGGTCGCCACGTGGATCGGTGGCGTGTCGGTGATCGTGCTGCTCATCGCCTGCGCGAACGTCGCGAACCTGTTGCTGGCGCGTGCGCTTCGCCGGAAGCGCGAGATCGCGCTGCGACTCGCGCTCGGCGTCAGCAGGATGCGGCTGATCTCGCAGCTGCTCACCGAGAGTGTGCTGCTCGCGCTGCTCGGCGGCATCGCCGGCCTGGGCATCAGTCATCTCACCGGCCGCGTGCTCCGTGCGCGCCTGTTCGAGAACAGCGAGGCACCGTCGGGCTTCGCCGATCCGCGAACGATCGGCTTCGCCTTCGCGGCCGCGGTCGTCGTCGGCGTCGTGACCGGCCTCGCGCCGATCTTTCAGGCACGGCGTGTCGACCTGACGAGCGATCTGAAGGCCGGAATGCGCGAAGGAACGTATGCGCGCTCGCGGGCGCGCATGGGGTTGCTCGTCCTGCAGGCCACCCTGTCGGTACTCCTGCTCATCGGCGCGGGGCTCTTCGTGCGCAGCCTTCGCAACGTCGAGTCGGTGCGACTCGGTTTCGACGTCGATCCGGTGCTGCTCGTCGATCTCAACATGCGCGGGGTGCCGCTCGACAGCGCCGCCGCGGTGGCGTTACGCCAGCGGCTGCTGGCGGCGGCGAAAGCGACGCCCGGCGTGCAGAACGCGACGCTGCAGATCGCGATGCCGTTCTGGAGCACGTGGAACCAGGCGCTGTTCGTGACCGGCATCGATACGGTCGCCAAGCTCGGGACGTTCGATTTGAACAGCGTCTCACCAGAGTTCTTCGAAACGGTTGGAACGCGGATCATCCGCGGACGCGGGATCTCGAACGCCGATGTCGCGGGTGCGCCGTTGTCCGTGGTGGTGAGCCAGAACATGGCCCGGGCGCTCTGGCCAGACCGGGACGCCATGGGCCAATGCCTGCGCATCAGCGCCGACACGATGCCCTGCAGCTACGTCGTCGGCATCGCCGAGAACATCAAGGATCAGACCCTCGGCGCCGACTCGAGCTTTTACTACTACGTGTCGAAGGCGCAATTCCGTCCGCAGCTCGGTGGGCTGTTCGTCCGCGTGCGCGGCAGCGGAACGCTCGCGAAGGAAGCGATTCGCCGGCAGCTGCAGCGGGAGATGCCGGGCAGCTCGTACGTGACGGTGATACCGTTCGAGCAGATCATCGATGGACCGAAGCGCTCCTGGCACCTTGGCGCGACGATGTTCGCCGTCTTCGGTGGATTGGCCCTGCTGCTCGCGGCGATCGGCCTGTACAGCGTCATCGCCTACAACGGCGCGCAGCGGACGCACGAGCTGGGAATCCGGCGCGCACTGGGCGCGCGAGGGCTGCACGTGGTACGCCTCGTCGTCGCCGACGGCCTGGGCGTCGCCGGAGTCGGCGTGGCGATCGGCATCGGGATTGCTTTCTGGGCGGTGAAGTTCGTCGAGCCGCTGCTGTTCGAGATGAAGGGGCGCGATCCGTTCGTCTTCGTCTCTGTGGCGGTATCGCTGATCGTCGTCGCTGGTTTGGCGAGCTGGGTCCCGGCGCGGCGCGCTACTCGGGTCGATGCGAACGTCGCGTTGAGGAGTGATTAGTTGGGAACGGGAGACGAGGCACGGGGCACGGGACCGCACGTTCAGATCTCGTTCCCCGTTCCCCGTTCCGCGTCTCTCATTTGACGCCCGCGCTGTAACCGATCAATCTCCAGCGCATGCGCAAACTCCTCTTCGCCGCGCTGATTGCCGGCGCGACACGCGCTGAAGCTCAGCGCCCGTTCAACGTCACGGAAACGACGATCGCCGATGTGCATGCCGCGATGCGCAGTGGGCGGCTCAGCTGCCATGCGCTCGTGCAGGCGTACCTCGACCGAATCAACGCGTTCGACAAGAAGGGACCGGACATCAATGCGATCACCGTCGTGAATCCCGACGCGATCGCGACGGCGGATTCGCTCGACAAGCGCTTCCGCGCGACGAAGCAGCTCGTCGGTCCGCTGCACTGCATCCCCGTCATCGTGAAGGACAACTTCCAGACGATCGGGCTCCAGACGGCGGCGGGGAACATCGCCCTCAAGGACTACAAGCCGACGAAGGATGCGTTTCAGGTGAAGCGCATCAAGGACGCCGGCGCGATCGTGCTCGCGAAGTCGAACATGGCGGAGTTCGCGTTCAGCCCGCTCGAGACGGTGAACTCGGTGCTCCCCGGCTATACCCACAATCCGTACGCGCTCGATCGCGTCACTGCCGGATCGTCAGGGGGAACCGCGGCGGCCGTCGCGGCAAACCTCGGTGAAGTCGGCCTCGGAACGGACACGGGGAACTCGATTCGCGGACCGAGCTCGCACCAGGCGCTCGTCGGCATCCGCTCGACGATGGGACTGACGAGCCGCGCCGGCATCGCGCCGCTGAGTCTCTTCGCCGACATCGCCGGACCGATGGCGCGCACGGTGGCCGACGCCGTCGCCGTGTTCCAGGTCGTCGCGGGGTACGATCCCGACGACGCGGTCACCGCCGCAGCGAAGGAGCATCCGATCCCGAACTACGCCGACTTTCTGAAGAAGGACGGCCTCAAGGGCGCGCGCATCGGCGTGCTGCGCCAGGCGTTCGAGGGCGCGCCCGTCGATCCGGAGGTGCGTGCCGTCTTCAACCGCGCGCTCGACGATCTGCGCAAGGCCGGCGCGACCGTCATCGACACTGTGATCATCGCCGACGCCGATTCGATCCGCCGCTCGAATCGCGGCAACTGCAATCCGTTCAAGGCCGAGATCAATCGCTGGCTCGCCGAGCAGGGGAACAATGTGCCGGTGCGCTCGATCGACTCGATCGCGAAGTATCCGAATCGCTATCACCCGTCGATCGAGGCGCGTCTGCGCGCCGCTGTGGCGTTCGAGGGAAATCCCGACAGCGTGCCGGCGTGCATCGCCCGCCAGCGGGTGCGACAGGGATTGCGCGACGCGGTGACGCGCGAGATGGATCGGCAGAATCTCGATGCGCTCGTCTATCCGACGTGGAGCTTCCCGCCGCGATTGATCGGCGACATGCAGACGCCGGCCGGGGACAACAGCCAGGTCTTCTCGCCGACGACGGGCATGCCCGCGATCACCGTCCCGATGGGCTACACGCGCGACAATCGGTTGCCGGCGGGGATGACGATCTTCGGCCGCGCCTTCGACGAAGGCCGGTTGATCCGCCTTGCGTACGGCTACGAGCAGGCGACGCACTGGCGCAAAGCGCCGCCGACGGCACCCGCGCTGCGCTGACGGCCGCGCAGACATGGTGGAAAAACAAACAGGCAGCGCTCTCGCGCTGCCTGTTTGTTCTCTCTCTCCCCCACCTGACGATCCGCGCCCCACCTTCAGCCGCCGTGGCGTCCCTCCCTTTCGCGGTATCGCCACTGCAACACTAGTGCATTACGCGTGCCATTCCGCGGCCGCCAATGCGGTTGGTCTCCACGCAGAATCGGTCCCGTTCGCCAGGCATGAAACGCGCGGTGCGTGCAAGGTGCAAACGTTTTCGGCGCCACCCAAACCACCCAACACGTTCATGCCCACGGATCAGTACCACGAGCCTCCCGAGGAGTTGAGCGCGGAGACGCGCACCTTCGTTCGCATCATTACGTCGCTTCAGGAAGAGTGCGAAGCGATCAGCTGGTACGAGCAGCGGATTTCCGTCGAGAAGAACCGGCAGGCGCGCGCGATCATGAAGAACGCGCAGCACGAGGAGATGAAGCATTTCGGCATGGACCTCGAGTTCCTGCTGCGCCAGAAGAAGGAATGGCGCGAGACGCTGCGCGGCATCCTCTTCACCGAAGGCGATATCGTCGAGCACGGCGACGAGGCCGAAGAAGCGTCCGAAAAACTGGTCGACGACGACGCCGGAAAGGGACAGAAGAAAGACGGCAAGAAGTAAAGGGAGCTTTCCGCGGCGCCGGTTGTATCTTGGATCACAATGCTGCGTCGCGCGCTTCCCATCTCACTGTTCGCCCTCGCCTTCGCCGCCGGTCACCAGATGCCGGCGGCCGTCCGCCACGTTCCCACGGCGCCGCCGACGGTTCCGCGCGAGTTCCGCGCGGCCTGGGCGACGCCGATCTGGGACCGCGGCTTCAAGGACTGGCCGACCAACCCCGACATGACGACGGCCGAGCAGCGTGCCGAGCTCATCACGATGCTCGACAACGCGGCCGCGGCCGGACTCAACGCCGTCGTCATGCACGTCCGCCTCGCCGGCGACGCGCTCTATCCGACGAGCTACGCGCCATGGTCGGTGTTTCTCACCGGACAGTCGGGCGTCGGGCCGAATCCAGCCTACGATCCGCTCCAGCTCGCGATCGAGGAGGCGCACGCGCGCGGACTCCAGCTCCATGCGTGGTTCAACCCGTTCCGCGCGATGCTCCCGAACTTCGCGGGCAAGGCCGCGCCGTCGCACGTGACGCGCAAGCATCCGGAGTGGATCCGGAAATACGGCACGCAGACGTGGATCGATCCCGGCGAGCCCGCCGCGCGACAGTACGTGCTCGAGACGATTCTCGACGTCGTGAAGCGCTACGACGTCGACGGCATCCACATCGACGACTACTTCTACCCGTATCGCGAGTCGGAAGTCGTGACGCGACGGGTGGGTCGCAAGCGCGTCCGCGCGCGCGTCGAGATCGATTTCCCCGACGACAAGACGTGGAAGAAGTACGGACGCGACGAGGGCTTCCCCGATCGCGGCGCCTGGCGCCGGCACAACATCGATCGCTTCGTCGAGGATCTCTATCGCGAGGTGAAGGCGACGAAGCCGGCGATGGTCGTCGGCGTCAGCCCGTTCGGAATCTGGCGTCCGGGAAATCCGCCGGGCATTTCCGGCCTCGATTCGTACAGTGAGATCTACGCCGACTCGCGCCGCTGGCTGCGCGAGGGATGGCTCGACTATCTCGCGCCGCAGATCTACTGGCAGGTCGGCGGCACGCAGGATCGCTTCCGCCTGCTCGACGATTGGTGGCGCACGCAGAATCAGCGCGGCCGCTACATCTGGCCGGGACTCTACACGTCGAAAGTCTACGGCGGCGGCAGCGACATGTGGCCGATGCGCGAGGTGCCGACGCAGATCGCGCAGCTCCGCGACGCGCGCATCGGGAGCGTCGATCCGCCGGGACACATCCACTTCCGTCTCGCCGCGCTCTTCGCCGACAACAACCGTCTCGCGTCGATGCTCGGCGGACAGTACGCCGAGCGTGCGATCGTTCCGGCATTCCCGTGGCTCGGTGCCGCGGTGCCCGCCGCGCCGAAGGCATCGTATGTCGCGACCGACGGACCGGCCGCGTTCACCGTCGCGCCGGGCGATACGACGCCCGTGCGCTGGTGGCTCATTCAGACGCGCGGCATCGACGGAACGTGGACGACGAATCTGCGCCCCGCCGGCAGTGGGCTCGTCGGTGCCGCGGCGTTCGGCACGCCCGATCCGGACGAGATCGCGGTGACGGCGATCTCGCCGACGGGCGTCGCCAGTCCGCCCACGATCATCTCGCCCTGATGCGCGCCGCGGTCATCACGCGCTTCGGCGGGCCGGACGTGCTCGCGATCGAGGAGCGTCCGACGCCGATTCCGAAGCCGCACGAGATCCTCGTGCGCGTGCACGCGTCGGCGCTCAACCGCGCCGACCTGCATCAGCGCGAGGGGCACTATCCCGCGCCGCCGGGCGCACCCGCGGACATTCCAGGGCTCGAGTTCGCCGGTGAAGTCGCGGGCGTCGGCGGGAGCGTGACGCGCTGGCGCGAAGGCGACCGGGTGTTCGGAATCGTCGCCGGCGGCGGAAACGCCGAGTATCTCGCGACCGATGCCGAGACCGTGGCCGCGGTGCCGCCGTCGCTCTCGTGGACGGACGCAGCGGCGATTCCGGAAGCATTCATCACCGCGTACGACGCACTCGTCACACAGGCGCAGGTGCGCGACGGCGACCAGGTGCTCATTCATGCGGTCGGAAGCGGCGTTGGTCTCGCGGGCGTGCAGCTCGCGCGTGCCTGGCGCGCCGTTCCATTCGGCACGGCGCGCACCTCCGACAAGATCGATCGCGCGCGCACCTTCGGCCTCGAAGACGGCGTCGTGATCGCCGACAATCCCGAAGTGCTCGTCGCGCAGACGGAGCGGCTCACCCGCGGCCACGGCTTCGACGTCACGCTCGATCTCGTCGGCGGCGCGTACGTCGCGGCGAGCGTCCGCGCGGCGGCGCCGCGCGGACGCATCATGCTCATCGGCACCGTCGCCGGACGCACTGCGACGCTGCCGCTCGGGATGCTCCTCGGCAAGCGGCTCACCGTCCGCGGCACCGTGCTGCGCGCGCGTCCCCTCGACGAGAAGCGCGCCGTGACGGCGGCATTCGCGCGCGACGTCGTTCCGCTCTTCGAGTCGGGCGTGCTGCGTCCGACGGTCGATCAGGTCTTCGACTTGGCGGACATGCGCGCTGCCCACGAGCGGCTCGCGAGCAACGCGACCTTCGGCAAGGTCGTCGTCCGGGTGTAGCTCGCTACACGCCGGTCCAGTATCGGCGGAGCAGGGACCGGAACGCGGCGCGCGATTCGACGTGCTCGATCGAACTGCGCGACAGCGTCAGACGATGGTCCGCCGCGGACGCACCCCCGGCAATCACCGTCGTCCGCTTGCCGAGTGCACGGCGCAGTGCGGTGAGCTCGTCGCGGAGTGGGCGCGTCGGCTGCGGATTGACGACGCTCAACACCACCGCTTGCGCCTCGGCCGCCTTCGCGGTGCGCGCGATCTCCGCGGCGGGGAGATTCGGCCCGAGATAGATCACACGCCATCCCTCGACGGCGGCGACGATCGCGGCCATCATCGCGCCGAATTCGTGCAGCTCGTCGGCGACCGTCGTCGCGACGAGCGTCGGTGCATCCTCGCGCCGGGTCGCCGTCTGGAGCATCCAGCCGAGTACGTCGCGCACGACCGCGGAGGCAAGATGCTCCTGAGCGACGCTGACCTCGTGACAGGCCCACGCGACGCCGATCTGCTCGAGAAAGGGCGAGATGATCGTGTCGAGCGCGGCAAGCGGGCCGAGCGTGAACACCGCCTGCATGAGTCCGGCGCCGAGCGCGACGGCGTCGAGCTCGCGGGTGTCGGCGAGCAGCCGATTGATCTGCGCGTTCGTCCGCGCCTGCTCGACGATCGCGATCTCGTCGGCCGGCGACGCCTGTGCCACCGGCGACTGCCGAGCCATGCGGGCGAGCGAGACCGTCGAGGTGCGCGCGAGGTCGGCGAGCGAATACCCGACCGACGCGAGGCGAGCGATGAGGCTCAGCCGCTGGATGTCGTCGTCGGAGTAGAGGCGCTGCGCACCGCCGGAACGACCGGGGGCAACGGCGCCGTAGCGGCGTTCCCAGGCGCGAAGCGTCGCGGGCGTCAGTCCCGTTCGCTCGGCGACGATGCGGATCGGATGGCGCGGCTCGGACGGCTTGTCGGTGGATTCTCTGTCCATGGACTGTCAAATTATTGTCTAACTAATCCATGGACAATATTTGTACCAGAAGACGCCGCTATTGAGCGACGTCTCCCGCCGCCGTTCCCTCGCGTTTACCCATCAAGCCCGCGATGAACGGTTTGGCGATGCAGTCGAAGAAGCCTTTGTCGCCGCACATCGCGTTCGCCTGCTTCTCGACGTAGTTCTGCACCTTCGACGGATACGTCCGGCAGTTCGGCGTGTTCGTTCCGCGCACGCAGCCGTTGTAGCGCAGCAGGCCTTTCGAGAGGTTTCCCTGCGTCACGGCGCCGGAGTCGGACTTCACGTACTGCTTGAGGATGTAGATCCCGTACTTGAGGTTCGTCGAATCGCTCGCGAGGTCGCTGCCGAACTTCTTCTGCAGCGACTTCAGCCACACCTTCGGGTAGACCTGCATCAACCCGACGGCGCCGACGTTGGACATCGCGCCGCTCACGAAGAGCGCATTCTCGGTGAGCATCACGCCGAAGACGACGGCCGGGGGAATGCCGTTTCGATACGCCTCGCGCACGGCGTAGTAGGCGATCGAGTCGGCGCGCGCCTGGGTCATCCGTCCCGTCGCGACGAGGTCGGCGGCAAACGCCTTCCGGTCCTGCGCGAACTGCGGCGACGCCATCATCGCCGCGAGTTGGCTCGTGTCGCGCGGCGTCGCGGCCGGCAGCGCCGCGCGCGCGATGGGCAATGCTTTGGCGATGCTCGAGGCGATCGTCGGCTGGCCGGCGAAGATCGGATGGACCCGCCGTATCGAGAAGACGATCGCGGTCACCGTCGCGACGATGATGAGCAGGTCGCGGCCGGCGATCCCGGCCCAGCGCGCCCATCGAGGTTGTTCCGGCGCACGGCGCGTCGGTTCCGAGCTCGCCCGGCGTTCGCCCTGCCGGCGTTCCTCTCGGCGTTCCTCTGCTGGACGGTCCGCAGCTGGGCGGTCCGAAGCTGGGCGGTCCGAAGCTGGGCGGTCCGAAGCTGGGCGGTCCGAAGCGGTCTCTGACATCGGGGTGCCAGAAGTGCAAAAGAACTGCCGACGGGTCGCGCTTTCCCCGTCGGCAATGCCCCTCGTTACTTGATGCGCGTCATCTCGTACCGGATCACGCGCTCGCGCCCGCCGATACCGGTGCGCATCACCGAGACCCACGAGTCCGGGGAGACGTAGTTCCAGGCGAAGTTGTTGCGCGCGGTGTTCTGCGGCACGAAGAAGATCCCGTCGCTATCGACGTGCGTCGCCACCCACTGGTTCGCGCCGAAGCTGTGGAAGACGCGTCCGACCGAGAGGTAGAGCCGGCCGTCGGTGCTCGACTGCGTGAAGCCCGGATCCCGGAAGTAGCCGATCTCGACCGTCGTGTCGTTCACGAAGTGAATCTTCTGATAGACCGCGGGCTCGCCGTACGCGACGCCTTGCCAGCGCCCCTCGAGCCAGCGGAGCTTGCCGAAATCCGACACCGTATACGCGGTCCGCATCCCCTTCGAGTTGTTCTGCGCATGCAGGGACGAGGCCGCCAGCGGTGCGACGAACAGGAACGCTCTTAAAAGATTTCGCATACGACGTGATACCCCACAGGTCACTCCTCGCTCCCCATCTGCGCCATGCGGTCGCACACCTCGGCACACGACGCGCAGACCTCGGCACAGTGCGCGAGCTGCTCGTCACCCGGCACGCCCCGGCACGCTTCCTCGCACGCGCGGCAGAGCTCGGCGCACGCGCCGCACGTGATGATGTGGTACGGTGAGCCGCGCAACATGAAGTTCGCGCTCGTCTGGCACATCTCGGCGCAATCGAGGAGGATCCCGACGAGGTTGACCTCAGTCAACTCACCGCCACCGCTGGCGATACAGTGCTGCAGGGTGATGGTGCAGACCGCGTGACAGTTCAGACACTCCTCGATGCACTCCTGCATCTCATCGTGCGTCTCGTCATGCATCTCATCATTCTCGACGTCGTGCTCGTGCTCGGCCATGTCGTTCTCCCGTGGTTGCGCTTGGGATGCGGCACGATGTGTACCAGCTGGTGGGGATCGGGGATCGGGGATCGGGGCTCGGGGAGCCGGGGGACGGGCTCCGGGAGCCGGGGTCTGGGAGCGGCGGTCCGAGGCACCAGAAACGGGGGCCGGGATCGTATGGAAAGATCCCGGGCCCCGTGCCTCGCCTCCCGATCCCCGATCCCCGGTCAGATCCCGACCTTTACGGTCACAAACACATTCCTCGGCGGCAACACGAAGTAATACGACTCCCCGCCGCTCTCGTACCCGCTCCCGTACTTCTTGCTGTCCGTGAGGTTGTTCATGCGCGCCAGTAGCTCGTACCGGTTAACGTGCCACGACACGCTGGCGTCGACGTTCGTGTACGCCGGCAGGATGTAGCGCGCGTCGCCATTGTTGCGGAGGAACGAGCGGTTCTGATAGCGCGTCTCGAGCGCGAAGGTCAGCGCGCGGGTCGCGGCGAAGTCGGCATGCGCGAACGACTGGAAGGTCGGCGTGAGGAGCGGCGGCACGTTCGTGCGACGCACCGGGGTGTCGCCGCTCGAATCGACGAACTCGCGAATCCGGTTGTGGCTCGCCGCGACGTTACCGCTCAGCGTCAGACGGTCCAGCGCGCGCCAGGTGAGGTCGGCCTCGATGCCGCGGCGATAGCTCGCCCCGACGTTCTCGCGCAGCGCCGCACCGAGCTCGCTCAGCGCGCCGATCGGCGCGATCTCGTTGCGGAAATCCATCGAGTAGACGTTCGCGGAAAGGTCGAGCGCGCGCGAGCGATACGACGCGCCGCCCTCGAAGTCGTGCACCGTCTCCGGCTTTACGCGATCGAGGTTGCCCACGAACGGCGCGCTCGCGGCGTCGAGGTTGTCCAGGCCGGCGAACATGTCGTTGCGCGCCGGCTCACGGCTGTTCTTGCCGTACGACGCCGTGAGCGTCCACGCACGGTCGAGCGCGTACGACACGCCGACCTTCGGATTCATGAACGTCCAGTCGATCGAGCGCTCGGCGATGCCGGCGTTCGCGTCGGGGGAGTAGCGGAACTTCGCGTAGCGGCCCTGGAGATCGCCGAACCAGGTCGCCGCGCCCCTCGTGTACGCGACCTTCACGAACGCGCTCGCGTCCTGCTTGTGGCCGGTGTTGAAGTAGAGCGGCGTCGTGATGTCCGGACGCTGATACGCGGCGTGATCGCGCGCGTAGGTGTTGCCGTTCACCCCGACGTCGAGCTGCATGCCGTTGCTCCGATAGCTCCAGTCGCTCGTCAGCCCCCACCAGGCGGCCTTGAGGTTGAAGTTCCAGAGCGAGTCGATGAGCACATCGTAATCGCCGCCGTTCGAGATGCGATACGCGGTCGTCGTCAGCGACGTCGACGCGCCGAGGAGTCGCGTGTACGAGAGCGACGCGAGCCGCTCGCTGAAGCCGTCGCGCTCGCGCGGCGTGAGCGGGTTGATGCGGCGGTTGGTGTCGAGATCGGACTTCGCGACGGCGAGATAGGCCATCGTGTCCGTCATCGTGCCCGTCGTCACCATCGCCTTCACGATGTCGCGGTCGCCGAAGTAGCCGCCGCTCGCGAACACCGACTTGCCTTCGACGCCCGAGTGATAGCGATAGCCGTCGGTGCGCAGCGCCGAGACGCGGCCGTAGAAGGCAAAGCGGCTCGGGAGCAATCCGGACTGGAGCTCGACGCTGCCGCGCTTCGAGCCGAACGAGCCGCCCTCGAGCTGCGCGGTGATGCCGCGGCGCGCGCCGGCGAGCGACACCGTCTCCATGTTGATCGAGCCGGCGTAGGCGGCGGTTCCGTTGCTGCTCGTGCCGACGCCGCGCTGGATCTGCACGGAGTTGAGGCTGTTCGCGAGATCGGGGAAGTCGGCGAAGTAGAGCACCTGATCTTCCGGATCGTTCAACGGAATGCCGTCGAGCGTGAGGTTGATGCGCGACTGATCGATGCCGCGCAGCCGCATGTAGCTGTAGCCCCAGTAGTTGCCCGTCTCCGCGTACGCGGTGAGCGACGGCGCGGCGCCCTGGAGGAGCTGCGGCACGTCCTGGCCGAAGTAGCGCGGCTCGAGGTCGGCGTTGGTGAGCGTCTTCTGGGTGATCGGCGCCTGGCCGGCGCCGCGCACCGCCGAGATCATCACGCGCTCGAGCTTCTGGGCGCGCGTGCTGTCGGCGCGCGTGGTGTCGCGCGTCTGGGCGGTGAGATTGGAGGCAGGAACGAGGATGGCGAGCGCGAACGTCGCCGCGAGTCGGCTGTTGGCCGACCGTACAAAGCGTCTCATGGAGACTCCCTACGCCGGTGCTAACCGGATCAGGTTCTACGGGTTTTTCTCAGCCTGCACCCTTCGTGGGCAGGCACCCCGGTCGTGAGCGAAAGCTAGTTGAATTGCGTCCGACTGGAACCGGTCTCGGCCTTTCCGGGTGGCGCCCAAGGTTCATCGGTGCTCAATTAGCGGGCAGCAGGTCGCGTGCGTGATCACCTCGTCCCGGGAACGCGTGGTTCGATTTACCCTGTACGTTGCCGGGGACTCGTATCGATCGCAGCGCGCCATTGCCAATCTTCGACGATTGGGCGATGAGCGTCTGGGTGGCGTATTCGAATATCAAGTCGTGGACGTCCAGCGCGACCCCGACGCCGCCGAGCGCGACCGCATCCTCACCACGCCCACGCTCATCAAGACCGCACCCGGCACGCCGCGACGCGTGACGGGCGATCTCACGGACTTCGAGCAAATCCTTCTGGCGCTCGCGCTGCCGGGACAGGAGATCTGATATGGCCTCGCCCTCGAAGCCCCGGTCGGCCGCGCCGCCACCGCCGCGCAAACGCAACGAAGGCTCGGTCGAGAAGATGCCGACGGGGATCCCCGGACTCGACTTCGTCGGTCAGGGCGGATTGCCGATCAATCGCGCGACGCTCATCGCCGGCACCGCGGGGAGCGCGAAGACGATCTTCGTCACGCACTTCCTCGCCGCCGGTGTGATGGCCGGCGAGGGCGCCGTCTTCGTGACGTTCGAGGATGTACCGGCGGACATCCGCAAGAACATGCTCAGCTTCGGCTGGGACATCGCGAAGTGGGAAGACGAAGGGAAGTGGGCGTTCGTCGACATCTCGCCCGATCCGGGCGAGCAGACGCCCATCGTCGGCGCGTACGATCTCGGCGGATTGATCTCGCGCGTCGAGCATGCGGTGCGCCGTACCGGCGCCCGCCGCGTCGCGCTCGACTCGCTGAGCGCGCTCTTCACGCAGTTCCCCGATCGCCGGCTCATTCGCAACGAGCTGTATCAGATGGTCACCGCGCTCAAGCGAATGGGCGCGACCGTCGTCTTCACCGCCGAGCGCACCGACGATTACGGGCTGATCACGCCGTCGGGCGTCGAGGAGTTCGTCGCCGACAACGTGATCATCCTGCGCAACCTGCTCGTCGACGAGCGGCGGCGGCGCACGCTCGAGATCCTCAAGTACCGCGGCGCGAATCACGAGCGCGGCGAGATCCCGTTCACGATCATGGAAGAAGGGATCATCGTCATTCCGCTCACCGCGCAGCGTCTGACGCAGGAATCGTCGACAAAACGCGTCACTTCGGGGGATAAAACCCTCGATCGGATGTGCGGCGGTGGCTTCTTCCGCGACTCGATCGTCCTCGTCTCCGGCGCGACGGGCACCGGTAAAACTTTGCTTACGACGCAATTCCTCGACGGCGGCTTCAGGACCGACGAACGCGCCCTGTTGTTCGCGTTCGAGGAAAGTCGCGACCAGCTCAATCGCAATGCCGCGGCGTGGGGCATGGAGTTTGAGAAAGCGGAGAAGCGCGGGCAATTGAAAGTCGTGAATCAGTACCCGCATGCGATGCCGATGGAGGACCACCTGGTGCGGATGCGCGACATGATCCACGAGTTCCAGCCGAATCGCGTCGCCGTCGACAGCTTGTCGGCGCTCGAGCGCGTGTTCTCGCTCCGCAGCTTTCGTGAGTTCGTCATCAGCCTCACGTCGACGCTCAAGGCCGAGCGGATCACGGGCCTCTTCACGTCGACGACCCCACAGCTGCTCGGCGGCGGCTCGGTGACCGAGAAGCACATCTCGACGTTGACGGACTCGATCATTCTGCTGCGCTACGTCGAGGTGAGCGGCGCGATGCGGCGCAGCATCAACATTCTCAAAATGCGCGGGTCGGCGCACGATACGTCGCTTCGCGAGTACAGCATCGACGGCAAGGGCATGCACATCGGCGACCCGTTCCGCGGCGTGACCGGCATTCTCACCGGCCAGCCGCGCCTCACTGAGGAGGACGAGTAGCGGCCGTGTTGGAGGAGCAGCGTTCGGGCGGGGATCGCCGCGCATCGCGGCGCACGGAACAGGCACGGCTGCGGACGATCGTCGAGCGCATGGCCGACGGGATCGTCATCGTCGGCCTCGACGGAATCATCCGTTTTGTGAACCCGGCTGCCGAGCGGCTGTTCGGGCGACCGTGGTCGGTCCTGAAAGGGACGGAGCTCGGTTTCCCGACCGTCGCCGGCGATACGACGGAGATCGACGTCGTGCGGCCCGGGGGCGAGACGGTGACCGCCGAGCTGCGCATCGTCCAGACCGACTGGGAAGGCGAGGCCGCATGCCTCGTCTCGCTCCGCGACATCACCGATCGCAAGCGCGCCGAGGAGCGTCAGGCACAGCTCGAGCGCGAGCGTATCGCGCGCGCCGAGGCGGAAGCAGCGAGCCAGGCGAAGTCGGAGTTCCTCGCCGTGATGAGCCACGAGTTGCGCACGCCGCTCAACGCGGTGATCGGCTACTCGGAGCTGCTCGAGCTCGGGATCGCCGGTGCGCTCAATCCGGAGCAGCGTCATCAGATCGCGCGCATCCGCGCGAGCGGACGGCACCTGCTGTCGCTGGTGAATGAAGTGCTCGACCTCGCGAAGGTCGAAGCGGGACGGCTGTCGCTCGACGTCGGCGTCGCGCCCGCCGGACAAACCGCCGACGCGGCGCTGTCGCTCGTGCATCCGTCGGCGGAAGCCCGCGCGATCAAGTTCACCGGCCGCTGCCTCGGCCAGACCGAAGCGATGTACGTCGGTGACGAGGACCGCGTGCGGCAGATTCTCGTCAATCTGCTCAACAACGCGGTGAAGTTCACGGAGCCGGGGGGAAACGTCGCGGTGGAGTGCGGCGTCACCAATCGCCCCGACCCCGAAGCGCGCCTGATGGGCGGTCCATTCGTCTATGTCCGCGTTGTCGATACGGGCGTGGGCATTCC